>JAGGRW010000133.1 GCA_021159385.1 Methanosarcinales archaeon | reverse complement strand
CACCACTCAACACCACTCAACACCACTCAACACCACCTCGCCACTACTACATCACTCAAGATCACCCAGTATCACCCAACACCTTTACATCCGAGACCAGTATAATAATTCACATGTATCAACTACAGTGCATAAGCTGCCACGACACATTCAACCCGACCCAAATTCTCTACACCTGTCCGTCATGCGGCGGGCTCCTTGAGGTTACGTACGACCTATCAGCAACCGAGGTCGATTTTCACACATCGGGCGAATGCAGGTCGGTCTGGAAATACCGGTCGCTCCTTCCGGTGGATATTGCGCCTGTCACGATCCAGGAGGGTGGAACCCCGCTCTACCGGCTCGGGCGGCTTGCAGATGAGGTGGGCGGTCGTGAGATCTTTGTCAAGCACGAGGGCTTGAACCCGACCGGGTCGTTCAAGGATCGCGGCATGACCGTTGGCGTGTCAAAGGCGATCGAGCTCGGCATGAAGACGGTTACATGCGCGTCCACAGGGAACACGTCAGCCTCGCTCGCGATCTACGCAGCAAAAGCAGGGATTCCGGCGGTCGTCCTGCTCCCCGGGGGTATGGTTGCGCTCGGCAAGGTTGCGCAGGCACTGATTCACGGAGCAAAGGTCTTAAACATCCGCGGGAACTTTGACGAGGCGCTCAGGCTCGTGCGGCAGGTCTGTGACGAGTACGGTTTTTATCTCTTGAATTCGATCAATCCGTTTCGGCTGGAGGGGCAGAAGACGATCGCTTTTGAGATTGCTGACGTTCTCGACTGGGAGGTTCCGGACCGGATCATACTGCCGGTTGGAAACGCGGGGAACATCTCTGCGATCTACAAGGGCTTCAGGGAATTAAGAGAGCTTGGAATCACGGAAACGATCCCGAAGATGACCGGCATTCAGGCAGAGGGATCGCGCCCGGTCGTGGACGCGATAGACCGCGGACTCGCTGAACTAGAGCCAGAACCAAATCCCGAAACAATTGCAACCGCGATCCGGATCGGCGATCCTGTGAATGCCGCAAAAGCACTCCGCGCGATCAGGGAATCGGGCGGGCTTGCGATCTCAGTATCCGACGAGGAGATCATTCAGGCGCAGCGCGATCTCGCGTCGATGGAGGGAATCGGCGTTGAGCCAGCGAGTGCGGCGTCGATTGCGGGGATGCGGAGGCTGATTGCAGAGGGGCAGATCGACGCTGATGAGCGGATCGTCTGCATCACAACAGGTCATCTCCTGAAGGACCCGACAGAGGTCGTCGATGTCTGCGCAGCGCCGATCGAGGTGGATGCGAACATCGAGGCGGTGCGGAAGGCTGTGTTTGGGTGATGGGGTTCGAGATTTCAGGCGAAATATTTGTAACTACCCGGGGCATGTCGATTGGTCTCCCGATTGCGATCCTGTACTTCCTTGCAAGAAAAATAACCGCGGAGGGTGCAGAGGAACGAGAGGGCATTTAACCATTTATTCCCACTCTGCGCCCCTCTGCGTTCTCCGCGGTGATAAATCACTTGAGTTTTCGACAGTGTCTAATAACCGCAACAGGAGTGTAAAAATAATGGCGACGATGTATAAAATTCAGACACTTGGGAAATTGATAAATCTTGATACAGAAGATTGGTTAATTGATAAAATGCTCAATAAACTCATACAATATAAAACAAATGCGATGGATCATGAATTACGGGAATTAGAAGATTCTATGAAGAAATTTGAATTAAAATATAATATGGGTCCGAAAACATTCTGTAAGAAGTTCGAAGAGGGTGAATTGGGGGATGAAATGGACTTTTTTGAGTGGTATGCCTTGTGTGATATGCGCAAACGGATCATGCATATCTTTGAATGAAGTGAAGGCAGCACGCGGATGTGGCGATTGGTTCTCTGGTTGTCATGCCGTCCGCAGTCCAGCCGATCCCGGACGAGCCCGCACAGAACGAAATCGACACACTCACAACCCAAACTCCCCCACCCCATCACCGCATCATCCGCGTGATCTCTTCTCCCGCGTCCCTGATCCTGCGAAGCGGGAGTGCAACCACCCGATCACCGCCAATTCCGATTATCAGTTCATCGCCCCCGACCGTTCCGATTGTCCGGTGCGGAATATCCCGCAGCCGCCCGAGAACAGCATCAGGCGCAGGCGTCGCAAGAATCACGCGTCCGTGTGACTCAGAGAATAGCGTCGCATGATGCGGTAAATCCCAGTCTCCGATTCCAGTGAGGTCGATTGTCGCTCCAATGTTGCCCTCTCGCGCCATCTCGGAGAGCGCAACCGCAATTCCGCCGTTTGAGATGTCGTGCGCTGACGTGACGCATCCGGTGTCGATTGCGCCAATCACGGTGCCGATTAACCTCTGCGGATCAGCGGGGGGTGCAGGAACGCGTCCGCCTGAACATCCGTAGATCGAGTGATACTCGCTTCCGCCGAGTTCATCCGCGGTTGCACCGACCAGAATGATCGTATCGCCGGCATCCGCAAACCTGGTTCCTGGTATCTGATGGGTGTGAGTGTGGGCATGAGATGAGGTCTGGGTCTGAGTCCCGCGCTCCTCGACGATCCCGACCATTCCGATGCTCGGAGTCGGCGGAATCGCGGTGCCAAATTCGTCGCTCTCGTTGTAGAAGGAGACGTTGCCGCCGACAACAGGAACTGAAAGCGTTTGCGCCATATCCCCGATTCCGCGCACTGATTCTGCAAATTGCCTGTAGATCGTTGAGTCTTCCGGGTCTCCGAAGTTGAGGCAGTTTACAATCGCTATCGGGCGTGCGCCCTTACATGCAAGGTTCATCGCATTCTCAAGAACCGACCCAGCCGCGCCGTTGTACGGGTCAAGCGTAATGTGTGCGGGGTTGCAGCCGCACGAGAGTGCGATTCCGAAGATTCCGGATGCGCCCTCGATCCGCAGGACCCCTGAATCGTCGCCCGGTTTCACAACAGTTCGTATCTGGACCTCGTGGTCGTACTGGCGGTAGACCCACTCCTTCGGCGCGATGTTGGGGCTTGCCATCAGTTTCAGAACCGAGGTCGCAAGATCATCCCTGATCTCTGGTATCTTCTCCTCTGCCACTCCGACTTCCTGTATCTCATGCTCGCTCTTACGCGCGGGCGCACCCCCTGATAAAAAATTGATCGGCAGATCAACAACAACCCCGCCCTCAAACTCGACCAGATACTGCCCGTCGTCGGTGAATTCGCCGATCACGCTGCAATTCAGGTCGTACTTCTCTGCAATCGCAAGCACCGACTCCGCATCTGACGGATCTACCTCAAGAACCATCCTCTCCTGCGATTCCGCGATCAGGATCTCGTAAGGCGTCATTTCTGACTCACGCAGGGGAACCCGGTCGAGGTCGATGTGCAGACCAAGATTTCCTTTCGCGCCCATCTCTGCGCTCGCCCCAACGAGCCCTGCTGCACCGAGATCCCGACATGCGAGCACGTATCCGGATTCGATCGCCTCGAGGACTGCCTCTATTACAAGTTTCTCTGTGAACGGGTCCCCGATCTGAACGCTCGACCGATCCTCTGCCTCTGAGTCCTCGGATAGGTCACGCGATGCGAACGATGCGCCACCAAGCCCATCGCGTCCTGTCGTTGACCCCATCAGGATGAGGGCATCGCCGGCCCGCTGCGCTGTTGCGGTGACAATGTTCTCTTCGTGCGCAAGCCCGACGCAGACCACGTTCACGAGGGGATTTCCTGAGTACGCGTCGTGGAAGAATGTCTCTCCGCGAACCACTGGAACGCCGATGCAGTTCCCATAGCCCGCGATTCCCTCCACCACATGCTCAAAGAGGTAGAGGTTCTTTGGCTGGTCAGGCATCCCGAAATAGAGGAGATCCATCAGCGCGATCGGGCGTGTGCCCATCGAGAGGATGTCTCTCACGATTCCGCCGACTCCGGTTGCCGCGCCGTTGTACGGGTCCACATAGGACGGGTGGTTGTGGCTCTCCATCCCGATTGCGAGGACGAGGTCGCCCTTCAAGCGGACGATCGCGGCATCGTCACCTGGACCGATTATGACGCGGTCGCTCTCTGTTGGGAATGTGCGGAGGTGCTTTGCGCTCGATCGGTACGAGCAGTGCTCACTCCAGAGGTTCAGGAAGCAGCCTTCCTCGACCGGGTTTGGTGGTCGGTTCAGTCGTTTTGTGATGGTTTCGAGGTCGGTTGGGGGTAGTAGGGACATTGTTTAGGTTATCTGTCTCTGTCCGGATAAATGTGATTTGGTTCGGGATTTGGGCGGGCTTGGCGCACACTCATGCGGTTCGAATATCACAATATCAGTCACTGTCTGCGAAAGCACGCGGCGCAGCCATCAACACCGATTCCACTGATTCTACCAATCCGATCATACCGATCGTTCATCGTGAGCCCCTCCCGACTCTGCAACACCAGAGTGGTGTAACAGCCTCGATGGTGCAGCAACCGGTTCTCTCTGAAACACCGGAACACTGGAACACTGGAACACTGGAACACCGAAACGCAAGTTTAATTGTGATCAGGACAATTCAGAGCATTATGAAGTTCGATCCGGATGAGATCAAGAGACTAGCAGCACAGGACTTCGACAAGACATGGAATCTCGGAAAGGAGATCGTCCCTGCGCCTGCGATAAACGAGAGCTACCCCCGCCTCAGGTTCGACTACGGGCAGACACACCCAATCTTTGAGACTGCGCACCTTCTGCGGGAGGCGTATCTGCGGATGGGGTTCTGCGAGACGATGAATCCTGTCATCGTCGAGGATAGGGAGGTCTACCGCCAGTTCGGATCCGAAGCCCTCGCAGTTCTTGATCGGTGCTTCTATCTGGCTGGGCTGCCCCGTCCTGATATCGGGCTGTCCGACGACCGGATCGCAAAGGTGGGGAGAATCATCGGAAGGGAGCTTGCGGAAGAGGACGCTGTGTCCGTAAAAGAGGTTCTGCACGCATACAAGAAGGGAGAGATCGAGGGCGATGACCTGATCCCGGTTCTTGCGAAACGGCTCGGTGCCGCCGACTCAAAGGTCGCTCGCGTGATCGACGAGGTCTTCCCCGAGTTTCGAGAACTCACCCCGGAACCGACCAAAAAGACGCTTCGCAGCCACATGACGTCCGGCTGGTTCATGACGCTCTCCGCGCTTGTTCTGAAACGGGACATTCCGCTGAAACTGTTCTCGGTAGACCGGTGCTTCAGAAGGGAGCAGTCTGAGGACGCATCGAGGCTCATGACCTATCATTCAGCCTCGTGCGTTGTTGCGGGCGTTGATGTGACAGTCGAGTACGGAAAAGCAATCTCGAAGGCTCTTCTGTCCCAGTTCGGGTTTGAGAAGTTCAGATTCCAGCCAGACGAGAAGCGGAGCAAGTACTACGTGCCCGACACCCAGATCGAGGTCTATGCGTACCACCCGGCTCTGCGAGACTCCGACTCCGGAACGAAGACAAAGTATGCGGACGGCTGGATCGAGATTGCGACCTTTGGCATCTACTCACCGATTGCGCTCTCCCTCTACGATATCCCATACCCGGTCATGAACCTCGGTCTCGGCGTGGAGCGGCTCGCAATGATCCTCTACGGCGCAGATGACGTGCGGTTGCTCTCGTATCCGCAGTTCGGCGAGCCCACGCTCTCGGATCACGAACTCGCAGCTGCGGTCTCTGTCGAGCAGTCTCCGGAGACTGATGCGGGCGTTGCGATAACGCGTGCGATTGTTCGGGTCTGCGAGGAACACGGAAGCGACCCGAGCCCGTGCGAGTATCAGGCGTGGGAGGGCGAACTATTCAGCCGGCAGGTCAGGGTGATTGTCGTTGAGCAGGAGGAGAATACGAAGCTCTGCGGTCCTGCTGCGATGAACGAGGTCGTGATTTACAAAGGAAACGTTCTCGGAGTGCCGCGCACCGAAAAATGGGATCACGTATTTGCTGAAGGCATTCCTGCGGGTTTCAGGTTCATCGATGCATTCGCGTCGCAGGCGGCGCGTGAGATCGAGGATGCTGCGAGGTGCGGCAGAGGGTGCGAGGTGCGGGTCAAGGGCGTCAAGGTGCCGTCAGAGATCAACATCGAGATTGCGCCTTATGCGAACCGGTGGATCACATCGGGCAACCGAAAGATCGATATTCGGGGACCTGTGTTCACTGCGGTGCGGATGGAGGTTGTGTCGTAATGCCACTACTGGTCGCGACGATTGATGAGACCCATAACATTCTTCGACCTCTCAAGAGTGCGTTCTCAAGGAGACTTATGTATGATGGGTTCTTATCTCCACTGCATGAAACGCGGGGAACTCCGCCATGATTTATGCACGATAACGTTTTTGACTGATCATGTGGTGATGACGCCGAAG
>JAGGRW010000115.1 GCA_021159385.1 Methanosarcinales archaeon | reverse complement strand
GGGGGGGGGGGCGGGTTAATCAACGGGTAACTCTGGGCCGGGGTATTTTTCGGGAGGCGGGAAGATGCTTGAATGGCTATCCGGAGATCCGCTGAACGGGATCGGAACTACTGTTGGCTTCTTCGTCTTCCTGATCATCGGGCACTACCTGAAGCTCAGAAAGGGGTCAACCACCCATCCCTGACCCCCTAACGGGTCGGGGAGGGGGCTTGAAAGAGCCCCTGGTTGATCAGGAGGCATAGAAATATGCAGAAGTTAGACAAGCGAGATACATACACACCCTTCCGTGCTGCTCCAGCGGATCGCTCTGTGGCAGGGCAGTTAAACAGTTCTGAGAGGGTAGGAACAGTGCTGCCCAGCTTAAAAACCTCGTCTAACAACTCCGAGGAGCACGAACGCTCTGGCAAGAGCGGACAAAACTTGAGAGTATTTGTCATAAACATGCGTGGTGAGCCATTAATGCCCACAATCCCGTGGAAAGCAAGAATACTGCTCAAAGAAGGCAAAGCAAAGGTTGTCCAGCGAACTCCGTTCACGATACAGCTCCTCTATGCAACAGGAGAGACGAAACAGGACATCACACTCGGCATAGATGCAGGATACACAACAGCCGGCTACAACGCGGTAACCGGTGACCGAGAACTCATCGTGGGGGAGTTAACCCTGCGGAATGACATCAAACGTCTGCTGGAGAAACGAAGAGCGTACAGACGAACACGAAGAAGCCGCAAGTGGTACAGGGAACCGCGGTTCAATAACCGGGGAATACCGAAGGGATGGTTTGCGCCAAGCATTCTACACAAACTGAACAGCCACATCAATCTCATCGAAAAGCTGAAGAAAATACTACCGATCACAAAAATCATCGTCGAGGTCGCGACGTTCGACACGCAGAAGATGCAGAATCCGGAGATCAGCGGAGTCGAATACCAACAAGGTGAGCTGCAAGGATACGAGGTAAGAGAGTATTTACTCCAAAAATTCAACCGCAGATGCGCTTACTGTGGCAAAAAAGACGTGCCGCTGGAGATAGAACACATCATCCCGAAGTCCCGAGGAGGTTCGGATCGCGTATCGAATCTCACGATAGCCTGCCACGAATGCAATCAGTCGAAGGGCAACCAGACAGCCGAAGAGTTCGGCTATCCGAGAATACAGGCGAAAGCCGAAAAGACGCTGAAAGCAACCGCGTTCATGAATATCGTGCGACGTAGAATCGTTGATCTGCTGAAATGCGATCAGACCTTCGGATACATCACAAAGCATGACCGAATCGAACTTGGTTTACCTAAATCCCACGCTAACGACGCGTATGTGATCGCTGGCGGTAATGGGCAGACGCGATCTGATAGCATCATCATCGGCAAACAGGTAAGGCGACAAAACCGATCATTATACAAAGCTAACTTCCTCAAGGGAGGAAAGTTAAAACGAAACACTGTAAAAGAAGTAAACGGATTCAGGAGGTATGATAAAGTGAAATATAAAGACAAAGAGTGCTTTGTGCACGGATTAAGAAGCTCTGGTTATTTCGACATCCGATCTGTGGATGGAAGTAAAATCGGTGCTTCTGTGAATAGCAAGAAGCTAACGCTTCTCGAACGAGCAAGAGGAAACATACAGGAGGCGCAATTCCTCCCCGCCCTTGCGGACGGGACATCCTTGCGCAGTTAAGATGAACATAACTAAAACAACACTCGCCGCATTACTGATAATCGCGGCACTCACATCGCTTGCAGCATCACTACCTGCCGATGAGCTGCGGGCAAGCCAGCATCGCAACGACACGTACATGCCGCACACAGCAACTGCCGCTGGGTTGCCGGACGGCTTCTCTCCAGGTTTTACGTTCTCTAAGAACTTCTACGATATCTACGGCAAACCGGATATCACAGCAACCATCATCGGCGACAATGAGTTCTATCGTGATGATGAGGTGACGCTCTCGATTGATCTGATCAACAGAGGTGTGATTCACGGATATGATTCTGATCGCATGCCCGATGATCCCGATGAGATTGCGCTCGCGAAGATGGAACTCGGATACGAACTTCAGCAGGTCGATGCCATTGGGATCACCGCAGCGCTCACCTCGCCGGAGAACAGCCCAATCGATGTGCAATCAGGACCGCAGCAGGTCGGCTCGATCAGAGGAGATGGAGGTGCAGAGAAGACTGTCGGGTTCAACATCGAGATCGATGAGAACGCACCTGCCGGTACCTACCCTCTCATACTCGCCCTTGACTATGATTATCAGAAGAACGTGCAGGTAAGCGGCAACCCCGCCTCTGAAGGCAGGACAGATGTGAACTTCTGGTACGATTCCCTGAACCAGACGCAGACACTCTACATCACCATCAAAAGACTGGCTGACTTTGAGGTTACCGGTGTTTCATCCGATCTTCAGGCAGGTGAGGATGACCGGGTGCTGCGTATAACATACATGAATACCGGCGAGGAGACTGCAACAGAGGCAGTAGCACGCATCAGCGTGACCGATCCGTTCAGCAGCACCGACGATCAGGCGTATCTTGGAACGCTTGCTCCGGCTGAGTCTGCAACCGCTACATTTGTGATCGATACTGATTCTGACGCCACGGTAAAGGTTTACGGAATCGATACAGCGATCAGGTTCAAGGATTCGACAGGAGAATTAAGAGTATCCGATTCTATGACTGCATCGGTCACGATCAAACCTGCGATACCGGCATCCGAGAAGATAAAGCCGTACATTCTTCCGGGTATATTGATCGTGCTTCTGGGGCTTGTGGCGATCGGAGTGCGGTACTATATCAGAAATTTCACGGGAACGAGATGATGAGTGGTGATCCAGTGCGAAATAAGGTTGTTGTCGCCATTGTTATTGTATTGCTTGCAGTGCCGGTTGCAATCTGCCAGTACATTCCTGAAAGTTACACACGATTCACGAATTATTATGATGTCACAGGCGAGCCATGCATCGTTTCATCACTCGTTGGAGATAACGAGTTCGATCGTGGCGAGGATGCGATACTCATCATCACGATGCAGAACCGGGGAATGATCTCCGGAATCGATACGGACACGTATCGCAACATAAGTAATTCGGATTCATTGGAACGTGCTGCAATCGAACTTGCGGCAGAACTGAAAAAATCATCCGCAGATCACGTTGTTGTGGCACTGTTCGCAGATGGTGCACCTGTCGACATCCTCACAGATGTTCAGGAGATCGAATCCATAGAAGAGGGGAGAATCGAAACGGTGCGGTTTCCGATCCATATCGATGACGATACACGCGCAGGCGCATACCCGCTTCGTATGGAGATCAGTTATGACCGCATCCAGAACGTGCGGGTAAGTAATCCTCCTGATCGACCATATCCCAATTACTGGAACACGACAGAGAAACAGGACCAGACCATAACGATCGTGGTTGAGAAAGAATCTGATTTTGAGGTTATCGATGTCTCATCCACTCTACTGGTAGGAGGGACCGGATTTCTGAACGTAACGTACCGGAATACCGGCGAGGAGGCGGCAGCGGATGCGACCGCCCGCATCAGCGACATGCTGCCATTTACTGCGGTCAGAAACCAGAAGCGCATTGGAACGCTCGCGCCCGGCGAGACTGCGACAGCGTGTTTCAGGGTTGGGACCGGCAGGGATGCGGTTCCGAAAGTGTATGACATAAGCACAGGTATCCGCTTCAGGGATGAGGACGGCGACGTCCAGATCTCGGACCCGATGCAGATCGGGGTCGTGGTTGCGCCGAAGGTGCCGTTTTCTGCTAAGCTTCGGGCGAAGAAGTGGTGGATCATCGCTGTTGTGGTTGTGCTTGCGGTGTTCTGGGGGTGGTGGGCGTGGAAGCGGAGAGGGGGCACAATCAAACTTTTCAGTGAGACACTCTGACTTTGCGATATCCAAATTCGTGCAATTCGTTTATTCGTGATCTCTAATCACATAAGATCGCCCCAACACAATTCATAACACAATTCATCTACGAGACGCTTGCACACGCGAATTGCAGAAGAGCCACCACAGATTTATGCACACGTGAGCCAAGAATGACAGAAATGACTAATATAATCATCGGAACACGCGGAAGCATGCTCGCACTCGCACAGGCGAACATCGTATCAGACATGCTGCGCGAAATCAGCATCACAACCGAGATTCGCGTCATCAAGACACACGGCGATCTCGTCACCGACCGCCCGCTGCACGAACTGTCAGGCGTCGGAGCGTTTGTGCGAGAGATCGACGAGCACTCGCTTGCAGGCAGCATAGACATCGCAGTTCACTCGATGAAAGACATCCCCACAGTCCGTCCGGATGAACTTGTGACTGCGGCGATCTTAAAGCGCGATTCCCCGCATGACGTTCTGATCACAAACGAGAACGTGACGCTCGATCGCCTGCCTGCGGGCGCAACGATCGGCACGTCCTCGATGCGCCGCATCGCCCAACTGCGTCGATTCCGCGGCGATCTTAATATCGCGCCCCTGCGCGGCAACATTAACACCCGCATGAGAAAGTTGCGCGATCACGTCTACGACGGGATCATACTTGCAGAAGCCGGGCTGACAAGGATGGGATGGGATATCGAGTTTGCGCGGCTCGACACCAACCAGTTCATCCCGTCAGCCAACCAGGGTACAATCGCAATCGTTGCGCTGCGAAACTCTGATGCGGAAAAGGTCGTGAACCAGCTTGACCATCCAAAAACAAGGATCGAAACCGATGTCGAGCGGATCGTAATCGACGTTCTTGGCGGAGGATGCACCGTTCCGATCGGCGCGTTTGCGATGGTGCGCGGAGACGAGGTGACGGTTCGTGCCGAGGTGCTCTCGCCCGATGGCGGGCAGTACCGCCGGGTCGAGGATACATTTCCTGTCTCCGGGTATGCCGAGAACGCACGCCGGCTGGGTGAGGAACTCGCTGCAGAGGGTGGCAGTGAGCTTACGCGGATGGGTATGCAATAGTGAAGATCGAAAGACTTAACCATCCCCCTACCCCCAGATTCGGGTGATGATGCGGCTATCCCGAACACTACTTCCCCTGTCCCTTCTGCTCCTGCTCCTGCTCCTCTTCTTCTCGTCAGGCGACGCATGTGCCACAACCGAGATCACTGTGCACCGGAGCCATTCCGATTACGATGGCTGCGTTCTGCTCGTGATCGACGGTCTCGGCTCATCGTACTGCTACCCCGAAGTAACGCCGCACGCACTCGACGGCTCAATTCTCGGCAGGGCAAACTGCACGAACCTTCTTGCGATCGCAGAGGGCGGCATGAGAGTAATTGACGTGCGTGCGCCTGTTACGAGCACGCACCCAGGACACTCTACAATCGTGACCGGATGCGCGGACGCTATGCCCGTGACCGTTGCAAACGGGCGGACGATCTTTGATGTCGCGCACGAGAACGGATATTTTTGCGTGGGCGTAATGGAGAACGGGGATTTTAAGGAGATGTGCGACGAACTCGACGCGATCCTCCACGTCCGGAAGAACTCGATTGTAAGCCCGGGACTTGCAATCGACACCAGCCCGTACGACCACGAAAGCGTTTCGCAGAATATAAGCATTTTGATGACGGAATGGAGCAATCTGACAGAGTATCTTGGCGATACGGACGGCGTTCCGCGGTATATCGCATACAACAGGTGGGCGATCGACGTATCGGACGCGATCGTGCGAGACCTCTCTTTAAACGATGTGCCGTTCCTCATGCTGATCAACGTCGGAGCCGTCGATTCGGCAGGGCACCATCTCGGAGCGTCCAGGTATCTCGATGTGATCGATGGCACGGACGACGCGATCATGAGACTGCATCAGAGCTGCGTTGAGCACGATTTGCTCTTTGTTCTGACCGCGGATCACGGAATGGGCTTTGCGGCTCATGATGCGGCGCATGGCGGGCACGTATCCGACAAATACGCCGAACGCCCCGAAAGCCAGTTGATACCGCTTGTGTTCAGTGGCAGCGGGGTCGTTGCGGGCACAATCGCAACAGGCAGGCAGGAGGACATCGCACCGACGATTCTCTGCCAGATGGGGATGGAAATGGGGCTGCCCGGCGCAGACGCCGACACTAACACCGACACCGACACATTCTGTGACGGAGTTGCGCTGCCTGTAACGGGAGTGAATCTGCGAGTTATGACGGGATCGGTTGCAGATGTGGAGGTGCGCATGGGTGTGGGCGACTGTGGTGAGCGCGGGGATGCTGTCAGGGTCAAAGGGACTTTGGACTCCGAATTCCTGTTCAGAGGTCTGGATGCGGGGCATAATTACACGATTCGAGTAACGGGTGGTGGGAGGACTGATGAGCACGAGATATTCCTTGATTCCGACTGTGTCGTCGATTGTTCTGCGCCCGGGACGATGG
>JAGGRW010000169.1 GCA_021159385.1 Methanosarcinales archaeon | reverse complement strand
CTGTTATTTTCCCCCCCCGGCCCCCCGCAATCTCTGCGGGTAAATTCCCTGTTTGGTTTCAGGATTCTCCCGTCCCAGGTAGTTCCTGCATAGTGAAGTCCACTGATAGTGGTTTTGGGTACCTGAGTAGTTACCACTTTTTCACGCTTCAGGAGGATCCCGTGAGAGTAAGGAAGATTAAACTACAAAAGGACACAGAGAGTTGTTATTTTTCTCTTTCGCCCACTCTGTGTCCTCTGCGGTTTTCCGAAAACCTTAAATCGAAAATATCAAGAAGTCTCCGAGGTTTTGGTCACTGCAACGTGAGATGCCAGAGACCCCGATTCTGCCAGCTACCCGCACATCGGTTATTTTGAAGCATGTTCGAGTGGGATTTCCGTAAAAGTTATATTGTTGAATTACGAGTATATACTCATAATGAATTTCATCAACAGAACACAAGAACTAACATTCCTGCAGAGAAAACACGACTCAGACAAATCCGAGTTCATAATCATATACGGTCGCAGAAGAATCGGAAAGACCGAACTTATAAACAAGTTCTCTCTGCACAGACCGACATTGTATTTTCTTGGCAGAGCCGAGTCAAAAACAGACACACTACGCAGATTCAACCTGATGTTAATGGAACATTTCAAAGACATCTCACTCGCCCGCTCGCCTCTGTTAAGCTGGGACGATTGCTTTCTATATCTTGCAGAGAAAGCATCTGACAGACTTGTTCTGGTGATTGATGAATTTCCGCTCATTGTTGTGAAATTTCCTGAGATGCTGTCCATCCTGCAGGATAAATGGGATAATTTATTTAATGATACTAAAATAATGCTCATACTCTGCGGCTCATCGGTCAGCATGATGGAAAAATATACACTGGACTACAACAGTCCTCTGTACGGTAGACGTACCGGGCAGTGGATGGTGGACAGGCTTGATATCGTCCATCTAAAAGAATTCTTTCCATCCTATTCTTTTGAAGATATTCTGACAGTGTATTCGGTAATAGACACTATACCCGGCTATCTGATGCAGTTTGATAGTGATACTCCTGTATGGGAAAATATTGAAGGAAAGATCCTGTCAAAAGGCGAATTTCTATACGAGGAAGTGGAGATACTCCTCCGAGAAGAGCTGCGAGACCCTTCGAATTACATGTCGATATTATCTTCCATTGCGGGAGGATTGACCGCTTTTAATGAGATATCCGGCAAGACCCAACTGGATAAAAGTCTTTTATCAAAATACCTTTATATACTTCAAAGGCTTGGAGTGGTTGAGAAGAACCTGCCCGTAACCGATGGTTTTAAGCGAAAATTGAAAGCTTACGGCGCTAAATATTCTATAAAGGACAATTTTTTCGATTTCTGGTTCAGGTTTGTATATACCAATCTGTCCGAACTTGAGAGGGGCAATTCAACCGCAGTCTTAGAGAGGATACGGAAAGAATTCTCCCCCTATCTCGGAAAAAAATTCGAAAGGATTATGATAGATATTTTCCCGCATCTCGGCATCTTTTTGGAAGGATGGCAATTTACCAGCATTGGAAGGTGGTGGCACAAGGATATGGAGATAGATATCGTGGCATTGAACGAGAACACTGATGAGATCGTCTTCTGTGAATGCAAATGGCAGAATCGTGAGACCGGGGTGGGCGTTCTCGAGGATTTGTTGGATAAGTCAAAATATGTAAGATGGAACAATAGTACGAGGGTAGAACGATTTATGGTCGTCTCAAAATCGGGTTTTACTCGAATGGCGGTTGACTATGCCAGGGCTCACAACTTTATCCTGCTGACGCCTGAGGAGATCCGGAAAATCGTTGCCTGACATTTTATGGGAAGTATATTAAAAACTACGGGATATTAAAGACCATTGTATGGTGGTCCGGCATAGTCCGGGACAATGGGGCGTGCCCACGACAGCACCGGCGGCGGAGATAGGGGCAGGGCGATTCATCCGATGACGGTTCGGCGAAAGTTTTAGGCGTGTTGGATGTAACAGCAAAAGAGATGAGTGAGCTATCAGAACATAAACCCTCTTGCCACCGATTTCCCCAACTAACATAAAGTCACGGTTTGAGATGGAATTTGGGTTTAAACAAGTCACGGTTTGCAGTACACACTACCCAAAAATCAATCCGCGCCGCCGAGCACCCGTGCGCCTGTGACCAGTTCGGCAGAAACCCCCTCTACCAGAAGCGCGGGGAGCGTCAGACCCTCATCATCCGATTCGACCGCATATCTGAGATACACGCCCTCTCCCGACCGAAGCGAGACCTCCCAGAGATAATCGAACTTGTCCCCGACAGGAGCCATGCGCGGCTCTGGTTCTGCGCCCACGATCTCAAAAGGTATCAGGTCGTGCACCTTCATGGAATGCGCTGCCCCTGTGTGGTTCTCGATTCGTATCTCAATATTAAAGACGTTTTCGCTCTCGTTTCGCCGAACAGATCGATTTACGAGGAGATTTCCCATGATCCTCGCAACAACCGGATCGATGTTCGGAACGCCCATGCCAAGAATCTCTGAAACTTTGGTTGCAAGCCTCGGAAGCACCTTCTTGATCAGATTCTCCTTCTCTTTTCGTTTTGAGAGACTCTCCTGCTTTCCGAGGTACTTTCTCAGCCGGCTTGCGGCATTGCGCACCGCATTCTCGACCTCGTCCAGAATCTCGGGGACGTCTGCTATCGCGTTCTTTGATTCGGAGGTGAACGGCACATTCGTGGATGCGACATGCACCAGAATCGCGCACGGTCCCGAAGGAAACCCGCCGGGCTGCGTGAGTCCGTAGTACTTCCAGTTGATGCGCTCGATTGCGTGCGTTACTGCACATGCGCCCTGTTGATAGAGGAGGGGGACCCGGTTTGCGAACCGCAGGATGTCAGCCTTGCCGTCGGCTGGAAGGTCGCCGCCGTAGGCGATTGCAGCCTCAACGAGAAACGGGTTGCCGTTGAAGACCGCTGGCGTTCGCTTCGTTGTTGCTATGAAATCAATCGAGTATTCCTTCAGAACGCCCTTGCGGATCAGGTCCTCTGAGATCGGCGAGAGACAATCGGTCGGCGGAGCTGCGATCTTGGCGCTCCGGAGCGCGTCTTGCAGCCGCTCGGCTTCTTCGTGCGTGAGCTTCCCGGGATCAGCCGCCGGCAGCAGTCCGGCGCGGGAGCAGATCTCTTCTGACGTCACTGCCCCGATCCTGACGAAGGAATCCTTGAGAAAAGCGGACAATCGCTTTCTGTCGGTGTGCCGGAGCATCTTAACAAGCGTTCCGAGTTCGATTCCAGCCGGGTGCGGCTTAATCTCCTTTGGAGGCTCAGGCAGAATGTCGGTCGCCCGCTCAAAGACGGTGCGCTCGCCGTCAGGATCGACAAGCGTGATCCTCGCGTGTGGATTCACAATCGCGGTGTTCCGCAGGTATTCCAGAACAGACTGGCGCCTCCCCTTGACGTACGACGCCTTTATCTCAAGCTCGACTCTGGTTCCGTGCGGAGGGTCCCAGTCTGTGTTTTGCTCCTCGAGAATCTCTGGCTCGTTTCTGCTCGTGTCAATCATCAGTTTGCAGTAGTGCGCTGGCTCGCCGGAACCGATCTTCGAGATGATCTCAGTCGGCTTTCCTGTGCTTAACTGCGCATACAGAACCGATGCGCTGATCCCGATTCCCTGCTGCCCCCTCGACTGTTTCAGGGCGTGAAAGCGGGAGCCGTAGAGCAACTTCGCAAACACCCTCGGAATCTGCTCCCTGACGATTCCCGGACCGTTGTCCTCAATTGTCACGATGAGGTTTGCGGTTGGTTGGGCTGGTTGGTTGGGCTGGGTTGATTGTGCCGGACTGGTCGTGCGGGTTGGGCGGGATGCTTTGATCTCGATTAAGAGATCCGGAAGAATTCCTGCCTCCTCGCACGCATCAAGCGCGTTGTCCACCGCTTCCTTGACTGTAGTCAGGAGGCACCGCTGGAGTGAGTCGAATCCAAGCATCTGCTTGTTCTTTTCGAAGAATTCGGCTATGCTGATCGATTTCTGCTGGGATGCGAGCTTCTCTGCGATTGGTGCTGCGTGAGCGTCGGGGGGTACGTCGGGTGCGGAGGATTTGGGCGGTTTGGGTGTTGTGGGTGCTCTGGGCATTCTTTCTCTCTGATTACGGTCTTTTTTCGTTGAAGTAACTTGGGTGTGGTCGATTAATAGTGTTTCTACCTTCAGGGGCGGTCACAGAATAACATTGTCTGATTGAATAGCCCCAAACACAGCCATGAGATTGGATAATATTCGTGTCCGAAGACGAAGGTGAAGGTGAGATCAATGCTCTGTTCCGGAAGCCCGGCACCAGACGCGTTCGATAAGATTGGCGTCACATTCTATAGCCCGCCGCCACCAACATGGTTACACGGTAAAACTGTTGCAGCACTAAATATTTAATATATATCAACGCATACACGAGTTCCCATGAAAGAGTTCGGATCCGATTCTGCCAATGTCCCCATCCCCGAAGGATACAGCATGGTCGTCATCAAACTGTATTTCTGGGTAGGGCTCATCTCGTCGATACAATCTTCACCACATCCCCATCCTCAAGTTCCCGCCCCATCCGCATCCGCTGCCGCGCATCAACAGCGTACAGAAACCCCTCGCCGATGTCGGTGTGCACCTGATATGCGAGATCGTGTGCGGTGCTGCCCCGCTTCATCAAAAACGCATCGGGAAGGACGTTCCCCTTCTTGTCTGTGAACTTCGCCTCATCCTCGACCGGATAGACCACGATCTGATCGAGGAGATCGAAGACCGCGGCATTGATGCACTGCTGTATGCCTGTTCCGCCCAATTTCGCAAGCATATCCGAGATTCTGCCAAGAGCGTGAATTTGCGCATCAGATAGTTTGTCTGATATGATCTCGAAGCTCAAATCGCCAGGAACGTACCTGATTGCGCCGCTCTTGTCTGCCATACGGAGCGCGAGTTCCGCTTCCGCTGACGTCGGAACCACGGTGTAATTGAGGTCGCGCAGTCGCGATATGTTCTCAACGGGCGCGATATCCGCTTTGTTTGCGGCGATTATCATCGGCTTGCTCTCGATTCTGAGCAGGTCTGAGAGTTCCCGCATCTCGGAATCGTCCCAGAGGTGCGGCGGCTTTGAGCACCTCTCGCCGAAGCGGGTGAGTGCAGCCTTTGCCTGCAGGATCGTGACGCCCGCGCCCGTCAGTTGATCAGCGATCACGACCTCGGTCTTCAGGTTCTCCGCCTGAATTCTCTTCGATAATCGACTCCAGTTCCGTTTCAGGATCGAAAAGAGCCAGAGTGTCAGTTCTTGCTCAAGAAACCCGATATCATCGAGCGGATTGTGTTCGCCGATCTCGACCGGGTTGCCCTCGATGTCGGTTCCACCCGATGCATCGACGACATGAATTATTGCCTGCGCCTGCCGCAGGTTATCGAGAAACGCGTTGCCAAGCCCTCTTCCTATATGCGCGTCGGGCACGAGACCCGCAACGTCGATCGCCGCGATCGGAACGAAGCGGACGCCATTCCGGCAGTTCGTACAATGCCCGGAAGTGAGGTCGGTGCAGGGACAACTGGTGCGGACGTGGGCGATTCCGTGATTGGCGTCGATCGTTGTGAAGGGATAGTTCGCGATCTCAACGTCCGCGAGTGTTGCCGATTTGAAGAATGTTGATTTCCCTGAGTTTGGCTTTCCGGCAAGCGCGATTGAGATCGACATGACATATCTGTTATCGAGTTTTCGGATATAATACCTTGCGTAATCGGGGGGCTGTCAGACCATCGTGTGACCGTTTCGACCCGCCTGCTTTGTGACAATATTACTCGACCGACACACTCACTCTACCCGCCGCAAGCACCACCACCTCGCCCACCCCTTCCTTCGCCCTTGCTATACGAAGCGGAACATCGAGGTCCATCTCAAGGAACATATCAAACAGCCGCATACCCACGCCTACGGCATCCTTACGCTCATCGATTCCCTCAATATAAATTGATTTCTGGCACATCCATAAGTCCGGACCACTCAATTGGAGAAACTACGATGTTTCCGGGGGCTTTTGGCCAGACGCTCAATTGCCACCCTAATCTGAATGGCGTTCTCGGAGATGGTATTTATGGGTGCAGATGGATTACCAATCTGGTTTCGGAAAATAACGCCACGCCACACTTCCTACCCCGTAGTAATGTAACTTTCAAGAGCAAAGGAGCTTTGGGGTGGTACGATATGCTTTATTCGCTCTGGGAATATCCTCAGGAGTGGTTAGAAGAATATTATATGCGTTCGATCTCGGAAACGGTCAATTCTATGGTGAAATGTCGGTTTGGCGCGCCGCTGAGGAAGAAACTCGATTCGCGGAAGGAGACTGAGACGCGGCTCTAAGCTTGTGGGGCACAACATCCGA
>JAGGRW010000172.1 GCA_021159385.1 Methanosarcinales archaeon | reverse complement strand
AACATAAGCAGAACTTTTAAACTAAGACCTATCTTCAATTTCTCTTCATAGACCAGTTTTTGCATTTTTCATCCCCCATATCAATTCTATCAATAGTATTATTTCCCAAGCATATTTCTGGCGATCTCCGCACCATACTCCCGGCATTCACCCAGCGTGGGACCTGATGGTTTTCCGAGTATCCGTAGAACCTCCATCTGCTCCATGTTGCAGTCTTTTAGCACCCGCTTAAGAATCTTTGGAGCTTCTCCACTGTGCCCATAAGCTCCGAAGGTTGCGCAGACCAATCCTTCCAGATCGACATCCTTCAGCATCTCTGTAAGCGTTACTATCGCAGGAATCGGCTTTCGGTTATATGTGGGTGAGCCTATCGCGACTCCCTGTGCACCTGTGATCTCTGCAATGATCTCTTCCTTGGATAGGTCTGCGACATTCAGGAGAACGGTATCAACGCCCTCGTCCCGTGCGCCCGCCTCTATTCCTTCTGCAACAGCTCTGGTATTGTTCGTCCCTGTCCCGTAGACGATTACGAGTTTTGGTTTTGAGTCGGTCATGGTGCTCGCCCCTCCTGCCTCCTTTGCCCCTAAAAAATTAGAGATGCCCCACACTTACGTTATGGAGCATCTGGATAGTATCTTTGACGCAACCGCCGATGCATCTTCGAGTGGAAAGTCATCAGGCGTTAGCGTCTCTGCGAGTTCATCAAAGTGCGTCTCTTTGCCGCCGACCCTGCATGCCATCATGGTTCCAGGCGGGAAGAGATTCTTTAGCTCGTTCTTGTCTTTCACAGGGAACTCGACTGCCGCGTCTTTCAGCATTTCAACGATCTCGATCTTGAGTTCCTCGATCTCGCTAATTGCGCCCTGCGTTGGTTCCTCATGTGCAAGTTTATGTTCTTCAGCCATTTTGATCACCTTTCGGGGTACTCAATTATCCGATCCGTAATAAGCGTTTTGGTGACTTATTTGCACGGCACAATCGACATCGGATGGTGGTTTTACGAATATCGCATCAAGTCCATCAATTCTTGAGGATATTCGAACGATACGTTTTTAAAGTTGTATTGTAAAGGGAAGCAGAACGCGCGTAAAGCGTACAGATCCCGCGCGTATCAGGATGTTTGACCGGCTGATGCAGGCGGATTCCTTAAATATCCTGCAAACGCGCATTGGAGGTGTTGTAATTGGCTAAACTGGCTGTAATCTACGGAACCGGAACCGGTCACACCGGAGAGATGGCAGAACAGATAGATGGCGGGGCAAGGTCTGAGGGTCTTGAGACTGAAGTGATACTGCTCGGTAACGTGACCGAGAATGTGCCCGGCGGCGGGCGCACAACGAGTGTGGATGACGCGCTCGCGATCATGGACTCGGCGGATGCCGTTGCGATCGGCTCATCAACATATAATATGTTGCCGGTCGTCTTTGTGGCGCAACTACTTGAGAAGGCTGGAAGCCTTGATCTGGATGGTAAGGTCGGGGCAGCATTCGGACCTTATGCAACCCGCCCGAAAGCTGTCGGGATAATCATCGATGCCATGAAGGGATGGGGCATGGATGTAATAGAACCCGGGTTGCAGGTATCAGGTGCGATCACCAGCAAGATAAAACAGGAGTCAAGGGAGCTTGGCGAGAGCATCGCAAGAGCACTTTCCGAAAAGAGTTAGGAGGTAAGTAAGATGGATAAGATCACAGATGACGTAAAGAAGGTTCTTGAGAAGATACGGTGGGGCTCGGTTGCCACAGCATCAAAGGACGGTGTGCCGAATGTCTCACCAAAAGGCAGCTTCAAGATCGTTGATGAGCAGACGATCCGATTTGCGGATATCTTCTCAGAACACACCAGAAAGAACCTCATGGAGAACCCAGGGGTCGCAATCGACATCGTGGACGCAGAGACCGCATCAGGATATCAGCTCAAGGGAACCGCAACACTTGCAGATAGCGGACCTGCCTTTGATGCGGCAAAGGAAGAGCTTGCCGGGATGGGGTTTCCAGCGCCGAAGAATCTCGTCACTGTTACGGTTACCGAGGTATACAGCGTGAAGCCCGGAGGCGGATAGAGTCATGGAAAAGACGCTTGAGAACCTGACAAAAGCCTTCATCGGCGAGAGTCAGGCACGGAACCGGTACACATTCTATGCGAAAGTTGCAACGAAGGAGGGCTTCGAGCAGATCGCGGAAATCTTCCTTCTGACAGCGGAGAACGAACGGGAACATGCGAAGTGGCTATTTCGGATGATCGATGAACTCCGGCAGAAGATTCCTGAAAAACCGGATGAGATCAATGTTGAAGCCGCTGCTCCGCTTACGCTTGGCACAACCGCTGAGAACCTCGCCGCAGCGATCGCTGGTGAGAACTACGAGACCACGACGATGTATCCGGAGTTTGCAGACGTCGCAGAAAGCGAAGGACTGGACCGGATTGCCAGCAGACTTCGATCGATAGCAATTGCAGAGTCGCATCACGAAGAGCGGTACAGGAAACTGCTTGCAACGGTCGATGCGGATACGGTCTTTACGAAGGATACGAATGTCACGTGGGTCTGCAGAAAGTGCGGATACGTGCACGAGGGCAGGGAACCGCCTGTCGAGTGTCCGTCGTGCGACCATCCGAGAGAGTACTTCGAGATCAGGTGTGAAGAATACTAAATAGGAGGTAGATATGACAGCTAAAGGAGAAGTTTACGAATGCAGCATCTGTGGAAACGTTGTTCAAGTGATAGAGGCAGGAGACGGAGAGCTTGTCTGCTGTGGCGTCCCGATGGAGCTGGTTACATGACGAACTATCGCTGCACGATGTGCGGATACCTGTACCGCTCTGAGAGGGGCGACCCTACGAGCGGAATCGAACCCGGAACAGCGTTTGAGGATCTGCCAGACGACTGGAAGTGCCCATCCTGTGGTGTCGGAAAGGAGTTCTTCAAACCTGTGGACTAAAGAATATGAATGAGGTATAAACAATGGTTGAAGAAGCAATCAACGGGCAGTTCCTGCGAGTGAACAGAGCAGCGAACCTGATGAATCTGACCGAACTTGAGAAGAAACACCTGCCGCATATCAGCATTCCCGTGAAGGTTGCGGCACGGGAGCCTTTCGATATCGAAGTAGAGGTCGGCGGGATGCTCAAGCACCCGAATGAGCCGGGACATCACATACAGTGGATCGAGCTGTATGCAGAGGATGTATTCCTGGCACGAATAGACTTAACCCCGCAACTCACCGAGCCAAAGACCGTCTTCACGGTCAGGCTCGACAACGTGGGATCTGTCAAACTGCGTGCGGTCTCGCGCTGCAACCTGCACGGACTCTGGGAAGTTGCCGGAACCGTTTCGGTTCTACCGCCGGGAACACCGGTTGCACACGACAACAAGGTTGCATGTCTCACATGCGGGCAGATGACGTTTGTCGAAGGCGACAACCCTGAAACGTGCTGGTTCTGCGGCGAGCACGAGGCAGAGAACTTTTCGGGCTGCTGAAGAGGTCGGGAGGTTAATGAGATGACCAGCTGGAAATGCTCAAATTGTGGGTATACACTGGAGGCGGATGCGCCGCCGGAACAGTGTCCATCGTGCGGCGAGAGATGTGATTTCATCGATGTCAGCTGCTACATTCCAGAGTGTGACATCGGCGGCGGGGTCGATGAGCGGCTGTAAGAGAATGTGAAGAAAATAGGAGGTATGTAACAATGGGAAAACAGATTGTAGAGAATATCAGCAAGAAGATCGGGTTTACCCCGGATATCATGAAGACGATTGGAGAGATCGATCCATCCTTTTTGAGGATGTATCAGAAGTGTGATGAGGGTGTACTGAAGGAGGGTGCTCTCTCTGTGAAGGTGAAGACGCTGATGGCGCTCGCCGCGGTTGCTGCACAGCGGTGTGAGCCCTGTGTGGAATCGCAGATGCGAAACGCCATCAAGAACGGAGCAACAAAGGAAGAGATCATAGAGACGCTTGAGGTCGTGTTCATGACGTCCGGTGCCCCTGGTGTTGCGATGTTCCGGAATGCGCTGAAACAACTGAAAGACTGAACAGGAAGAGGCGATGGGTATGGAAGAAGAAACCACAGCAGAACAGGTACAGGCACGCCCGATGCTTCATCTGGGTGAGACTGCCCCTGATTTTGAGGCTGTGACCACTCACGGACCCATGAAACTCTCTGACTACAAGGGAGAGTGGGTCATTCTCTTCTCGCATCCGGCAGACTTCACGCCGGTCTGCACAACAGAGTTCATGGGATTTGCGAGGATGTTTCCAGAACTTGAGAAGCGCGGTGTCAAGCTGATCGGACTCAGCGTTGACAGCGTTCACTCGCATATCGCATGGGTGCGAAACATCGAGGAGAAGATGGGTGTCCGGATACCATTTCCGGTTATCGCAGATCTTAACATGAATGTCGGGACGCTGTACGGGATGATCCACCCGGGACAGAGCGCAACCGCTGCTGTGCGATGTGTCTTTGTGATCGATCCCGACCAGATCCTGCGTGCCATGATCTACTACCCGCTCTCAACAGGACGGAATATGGATGAGATCCTGCGGTTGATCGATGCCCTGCAGGCGGCAGACAGGTACGGGATCGCAACGCCTGCTGACTGGAGGCCAGGAGATCAGGCGATTGTGCCGCCGCCTGCAACGACGGAAGAGGCAGAGAAGCGTCTTTCCGAGGGTTATGACTGCAAGGACTGGTATTTCTGTAAGAAAACGATATAAAACAAAGGAGGTGAGATTTTATGGCTGAATATCGATGTACAAACTGTGGATACGTTACCGACGTTGATGCGGCGCCGGAGGAGTGTCCGGTCTGCAAACACAAAGACTCGTTTGAGGAGATCAAGGAATGACCCAGGCATGCTCGAAATAGAAAACCTGAACCTCGAGGTCGACGGGCGACCCGTACTCAAAGGTCTCGACCTCATAATCGAGAAGGGCGAGTGTCATGTCCTGTTAGGTCCCAACGGATCCGGAAAGACGTCGCTTCTCTTAGGAATACTCGGGTTTCCGAGATACCGGGTGATCGGCGGCAGGATCATCTTCAATGGCGAGGATATCGCCAACCTGACGACTGCTGAGCGCGTGAAACTCGGGATGGGGATTGCGTTTCAGAACCCGCCGGTGATACGCGGCATCAGACTGGGCGACATGGTGAACCTCTGCCGTGGTGATAAATCCGGTGAGATCAGCGATGAGACCCGCGTTCTTGCGAAAGAACTGCATTTCACAGAGGAATTCCTGGAGCGGGATGTGAACGCCGGGTTCTCGGGAGGCGAGATAAAAAGGTCCGAGATACTGCAACTGATGGCACAGGATCCGGATTTTGTGATGCTGGATGAGCCTGATTCTGGCGTTGACATCGAGAACATGGAGTTAATCGGCGGGATGATCGGCGAACTCCTGCACCGGCGGGAGCGTCCGAGCAGGCGAACCGCATCAGGACTGATCATCACGCATCTCGCAACGATCACCAACTATGTGGATGTGGACTGGGCGCATGTGATGCTCGGCGGCAGGATCGGGTGCTCGGGAAAGCCCGACCAGATCATCAGGCAGATATCAGAAGGAGGCTACGAGAAATGCATAAAAGAGTGCCAGATGTCGTGAATGCCGTGAAACCCGAAGATTACACGATGGATGCAGAGGAACACGGTCCGGAAGACCGATCCGAGATAGAAGGCGAATACAAAAAGTCTCTTCTTGGTGTCGGGTATGATCCGGACGGATCGGAGCGGTCAGGGTCGTTCCTGCAACTTGATCACTCAATTCTCTGCTCAGATACCGTGCAGAAAGGAATTGAGGTGATGGGCAGTGATGAGGCTACCAGGAAGTATCCATGGCTGTCTGATTACTGGTGGCGCGCGATCCATGCTGATGCGGACATCTACACAAAGGCGGTTGCAGATAAGCAGACAGGCGGCTATTTTATAAGAGCTGCCCCGGGCGTTAAATCGATCTTTCCGTTGCAGGCAGGACTATTCATCGGAAAAGAGAGGCTTTCGCAGAACGTGCACAACGTCGTGATCGTCGAAGAAGGCGCAGAACTCCACATCATCACAGGCTGCTCGACAGCAAAGAATGTGCACTCTGCCATGCATCTCGGCGTATCCGAGTTCTATGTGAAGAAGGGCGCAACGCTCACATACACGATGATTCACAACTGGGCGCCAGAGGTCGTGGTCCGACCGAGAAGCGGCATCATCGTCGAGGAGGATGGCACTTATATCAACAATTATATTTTGATGAAACCTGTGAAGGATGTGCAGATGTATCCGGTCACATACTGCGGCAGGAATGCAAGAACGATGACTCAGACGATCGTCCACGCTTCAAAGGATTCAAAGGTCGATATCGGCTCAAAAGTGGTGCTGGAGGGCGAGAACAGCCGCGCAGAACTGGTATCCAGGTCGATTGCAACAGATCATGCCGACGTTACCGCAAGAGGTGAGATCGT
>JAGGRW010000045.1 GCA_021159385.1 Methanosarcinales archaeon | reverse complement strand
GATGTTTACGATCTCTATCGTTTCGCGGTTGGATATCGCGCCGGGCGACAGTATCCGCTCCATCTTTTTCATCGGATCGTCCGCAAAAAGCGTTCTTTGCACATCCCAGTCCTGCGCCGCAAACGCTGCCATCACGCATGCGCCAAGCAGAATCAACGGGATCGTCGGAAGAATGAATTTCAGGATTCTCTCGCCCATGAATTTAAGTATCGCTCTGGCGTTGTTAACAGTTGGCTCTCTGGTCTTCGGAGTGCACGTTCCCCTGTTTAACGTCTTCGAATGCCCTGACCCGGCATCGCCTCATCGCTCAGTTCATCAAACACGCAAATGTTTCAGGTCCACAAACTCGCTCCTGCCACTAACACCGCTCTCTGCAACAGTCTTCGCCTTCGCAACGATCCGCTGAACCGTACCGACAGGAATGTCACGCCCGCCAAGCCCGACCACAAACCCCATCACAGGTACACGGATGTCGCTTCCGCTGTCGTACAACCCAGCCTTGATCTCGGTTGTGACCGCGCCCTCGCCTGTTCCGAGCGAGATGTTCTTGTCAAGCACAACCACCACTTTCGCACGAGCGACAACCTTCAGAATCTCGTCGATCGGAAATGGTCTGAACGCGCGGATCTTGAGAAGCCCGACAGAGACGCCCTTCTCCCGCAGGTCATCGACAACATCACGGAGCGTTCCCACGAGGGAGCCCATCGCAACAAGGATGATCTCTGCGCCGTCTGTGTGGTATGTGTCGATCAGACCGCCGTAGTACCGTCCGAACGCGGACTCAAACTTGCGGGCGGCGTCTGCTATCTTCTGTCGTGACGCGTCCATCGCCTGCTCAACGAGATACCGGAAATCCATGTAGTACTCAGGATCAACGAACATGCCAAACGACTCCGGGTTCTCAGGATCGAGCGCCCGCACCGGCGAAAACTGCGGGAGAAACTCGTCCACCTTCTCCTGATCGAGAAGTTCGACTGGCTCAAAGACGTGCGAGAGAATGAACCCGTCCATGCAGACCATCACAGGAAGCGAGACATCGGGATCCTCTCCGATCAGGTACGCCTGCACCGTCGTATCGACGAGTTCCTGCGCGTCCTCGATGTAGAGCTGAATCCAGCCAGTGTCCCGCTCTGCCACGCTGTCCTGATGGTCGTTCCAGATGTTGATCGGTGCCGACATCGACCGGTTCACAATCGTCATCACAATCGGAAGCCTCATGCCCGCCGCATTGAAGAGCACCTCGTGCATCAGTGCAAGCCCCTGCGATGTCGTTGCAGAGTATGTCCGTGCGCCTGCCGCGCTCGACCCAACGAGTGCGGACAGGGCTGAGAACTCGCTCTCGACGTTGATATACTTCGAGTCGATTGCGCCATCCGCAACGAACTGCGAGAGGTCTTCCACGATATGGGTCTGCGGGGTTATCGGATACGCTGATATCACGTCAGGTCTGCACATCGCAGCCGCGTGCGCAACCGCGTACGAGCCTTCGACGACCATCCTGCCGCTCTTTAACTTTCCAGTCATTTCTCCTCCAGCTCCATTGTGATGGCGTCCTTTGGGCATTCCCTTGCGCATATTCCGCAGCCCTTACAGTAATCATAATCAGCAATAAACGTGTCGCCACCTTCTATTTTGTGAACGATCCCTTCAGGACAGAACGTCTCGCAGGTGCCGCACCCGTTGCAGAGTTCTGCGTTGAATACCGGGATAAAGATCCTCCAGCCGCCTGTTTTGTTCGCAACGCTGGATCCAGGCTTTCCAATTGGTGCGTATGGGAGAGTCATGATTTCACCATCCTGTCATAAGCATGTTGGACAGCGTCAGCGTTCTTCTCCCCAACGGGTCCGGGGAATCTGTCGCGCACCGCATGTTTGATCGACTCAGCCTTAACCTCCCCGCTTGCGCCCGCAAACGCGCCGAGCATAACCGTATTCATGATCGGCTTTCCGATGATGTCAAGCGCTATTCTGGTGGCGTCGATCGTTCGCACGGTTGCCTCGGTCTCAAGAGCGAGATCCTCAGAACTGTGCTCGGTGTTGACGAGGATCATGCCGTCCGGTTTCAGACCGGAAGCAACATCGACTGCTTCGATCAGTGTTGCATCCTGCACGATCACATAATCAGGATTGTATACCTGACTGCGCAGTCTGATCGTGCGATCCGACAGGCGGACGAAAGCCATAACGGGCGCCCCCCTTCGCTCGACTCCGAACGCCGGAAATGCCTGACTGTGCCGACCATCCTCAAACGCCGCGATCGCAAGCAGTTCGGCAGCAGTGACCGAGCCCTGCCCGCCGCGACCGTGAATCCGAATCTCCTTCATGGTACCTAGGTGCTCGTGGTTTATTCATAAATATATCGATAGCCGCGCCGACACTTTAATTAATATTCTATCATGATCTACTACTCATGAAACTTGCATCTGAAAAGTATGTGGGCGAGGAGTTTTCTCTGTGCAGAGCAGCAGAGTTTGCAGGAGTTTCGATACAACAGATGGCAAGATACCTTGCAGAGAGGGGGATATCTTTTTTCAGACAGGGCATAGAAGAAGCCGAACGGGATGTGAATGAGGCAGAAAGCTGGCTTTGCAATGCGCGTTCTTGTTGATTCCTCCACGCTCATTGCGGTGGAGGTGCTGAACAGACTCGCGAAGAGCAACTTTCGGATAAGTTCGGATATATCTGTGGGCTTATGATGAGATCAGGCGTGTGCTTCCATAAATCACCAACACTCACTGCCCGACCACAACCCCACAGTACCCGACAACCTCCGGCATCGGCTGAACATCGCCGCTCGTCGAGTAATCGAGCAACCTCGCGGAGTTTGCGCCAAGCCCCCTGCACATCCGCATCATGACCGCGATCGGACCGTATCCGCATATCGAGGCGTCCCGCTCCCGTATTCGCGAGTAGAACTCTGTTACGTTCAGTTCAAGAAGCGGGGCAAGTACATAGTGATCGATCTCGTGCGCGACGTTCGGAGGCTCGTAGTGCGTAAAATCGGATGATGCGATCACAACGACCTTCTTATCGATTCCCGATATCGCGTCCATCAGTTCGATAGCAACCTCGCGTGTTGTATCCTCGTCCTGCAATCCCATGCATATCGGGACGATCTCAAAGTCGTGAAACATCGTCTGCAAGAACGGGATCTGCACCTCGATTGAGTGCTCGCCCCGATGCGCGGTCTCATCGATGTCGATTAAGCGGCGCGGGATTGCATCGATCATCTCGTGATCGGTGTCAACGGTTCCGAGCGGCGTACTCCACGTATCAGAGGAGACCGAGACCAGAGAGCCATATCCGGTGTGATTGGGTCCGATTATTATGAAGGTGTCAGCGTTCGGGAGTGCAGCGTACACATGTGCTGCAGTTCTGCCGGAATACATGTATCCGGCATGGGGCACGACCGCTCCTGTTATCGCTGGGTCGGGATCGACTGGGATTCCCGAAAAATACGATTTGATACTTTTTTTCAAGGTTCTGGGGTTTGATGGGTAGAACTTTCCTGCAACTACTGGCATTCTCATGGTGTCTCACCGATCATGTAATGGTTCTTTCAGACTTATATTTAACCGGATGGCACGCTCCCTATTATGTTGCAGCGCACAGAGCACAAGGTATTTAATGCCGCGCCGCAATGGCATAGCATAGATGGCATGGAGTATGTAGGACAGTACCACACAGAAGCATGGAGCCCGTATCCGAATGAATCTGAAAATCCTGAACAAAACGGACACCGAACTGGAAATGGAGATCGCAGGCGAGACGCACACCATATTAAACCTGCTGAAGACCGTTCTCCTTGAGGATGATGCCGTTGAGATCGCAACGTACGACATCAAGCATCTCGGCATCAGCGAACCGATCATGTATGTGCGCACAATCGACAAGGATCCGTTGCAGGCGGTGCGCAGCGCGCTTGGCACGATGATTGCGATGTGCGACGAATTCAAGAGCGTATTTCTTGACCGGGCGAGCGTGTGAATAGGTTGGTGTGACGGTTGAAACGAAGAGTTTATCAATACGCACATTAAAGTGGGAGAATCGATGAGTGAAAGCGAAATCCTTGACGCGATCAAACAGGCGGAATCGGATGCCAGTGCGATGATCGAGCAGGCTCTTGCGGCGAAGCAGAAGGCAATTATGGATGCGAGAGCAGAGGCGCGTGAGATCGTAGAGAGTGCGGAGGAGCGCGCAAGCGAGCACGCCAACAATCTGATAGATGCCGAGAGAAAAGCGATCATGGACGAACGGCAGAAGATCATTCGGCAGGGTGAGATCGAGGCGGAATCGCTGAACACTTCCGCGAGTGGGAAGATCGACGCTGCGGTCGAGTTCTTGCTTCTGGAATTTGAGAAGGTAATCCATGCTAAAGCCGAAGCAGATGAGTAAGGTGCTCGTGGTCGGGCACAAGGGTATGATCGAGCCAACCATCGAGACGCTTCATGAGCTTCACGTTATGCACATCGAGGAGTATTCCGGGGGGGATCATTTCAAGATCGGAAAGCCACTTGCAGGCGCTGAGCAGGACTCAAAGAAGCTTCTGAAACTGCGTTCGATAGCAAGTTTCCTCGGACTTGCAAAGTCATACCCCTCCGGACCGGTCAACGCCGAACGATTGTCTTCTGAGCTTGAAGAGAAGCTGGAAGCACTCGATAGTGACGTTTCAGAGAAATTGGAACGAAAATTGAGTATCGAGGCAGATCTGAAGGACGTGGAAACGAAGATACACGAGATCGAACCTTTTCTGGGAATTCCGATAAATTTTGATCTGTGCAGAGGGTACGACTCGCTTCATGTCTTTTCCGGGACGATCAAGAAGGGAATGGACCTCGAATCAAAACTTCGGGATATTACAAGCGAGTATCTGCTCTTTACAAACAGCACAGGAATTATCATTCTATTCATTCCGGTTACACACGGAACAGAGGTCTCTGACCTCCTGACTGAGTGCGAGTTCAGTGAGGTGCGGGCACCTGACATATCCGGCACACCTGACGCGCTTCAGATAGACCTCGGCGCACGGCGCGATTCGCTTGCAAGGGACATCGAATCCCTCGCATCGGAGGTCGATTCGATCAAATCCCAGTACAAGGAGTTCATCCTTGCAAGCGAGGAGTTCCTGACGATCGAAACCCAGAAGAAAGAGGCGCCGCTCGTCTTTGCAACATCGGATCATGCATTCGCGATCGAGGGCTGGGTTCCTGATGACGAGTTTGAAACTGTTAGATCGCGCGTCGAAGAGGTGACAGACGGTCGTGTCTACGTAACAAAGATCGATGGTGCGGTGGGTGGGGGCAATGGCGGTGACATCGGTGACCACGGTGATTGTGACGATTCCACCGTCCCGATCGAGTTCGACAATCCTGGAATCGTGAAACCGTTCGAAGCGGTCACGAACCTCTACTCCCGCCCGCGGTATCACGAGATCGACCCGACTACGTTTATATTCATAGCGTTCCCGCTCTTTTATGGAATGATCCTTGGAGATATCGGATATGCATTGATCTTACTTGCGATATCCCTCTACGGTAGGTCCAAACTGCATGGCGAGGGATGGAACTCGCTATTCACAGTCCTGATCTACTGTAACATATCCACGCTAGTCTTCGGGATATTATATGCAGAATTCCTCGGGTTCCCGCTGGCAGGACTTCCCGGGCATCCGGGCTTAATTCCCGGGTGGCACACAATCGAGATCATGCAGGGTCTGGGCGGTGAAATGATCACATACCCGATCCACAGAACACACGCCGTACTCACCTTACTGGTTGTGACACTAATTGTAGGCATGGCGCATATCAATCTTGGATTCATCACCGGATTCTCGAACATCTTGAAGACACATGGGTTAAAAGCGGCGATACTCGAGAAAGTGAGCTGGATGGTCTTGCAACTCGGAGCAATCATCATGCTGCTTGGCGCAATGGATATTATTCCCGGAATCCTACCGGTTGGCGCGGGCGTACTGGTTCTTGCAGTAATAATGATGATCGCGGGCGAGGGCGCGGTTGCAGTGATCGAATTACCATCCATTCTGAGCAACGTACTCTCATACTCACGACTGCTCGCAGTCGGTCTGTCCTCCATCGGTATCGCATCAGCAGTGAACCTCATGGCCGGCATACTGATGGATAGCGGCGGGCTGTTGGTCGTGGGTGCGGCGGTTGTTTTCATACTCGGACACGGAATCAACACCGCACTGAGCGTGATCGCCCCCGGACTCCACGCGCTCAGGTTGCAGTACGTGGAATTCTTTGGCAAGTTCTATGAGGGCGGGGGCAGAATTTACAATCCATTCGGATATAAAAGAATATACACAGAGGAATAATAATGGCAATAGATTTAGCAGCAGCAGGAATTGATCAGATACTGGCAAACCAGAAAGGATTGATCGCAATAGGCGCAGGGCTCGCAGTCGGACTCACAGGTCTCGGCTCAGCCATCGCAGAGAAGGACATCGGATCGGCAGCGGTCGGAGCGTTCACCGAGAA
>JAGGRW010000033.1 GCA_021159385.1 Methanosarcinales archaeon | reverse complement strand
GTAAGCTTCCGGATGTTGAGGTGTAGTGCGGGGTTTATATAGTGCTAAAGATACGATAAACGCAGATGAACGCAGATGAGGGTATATAGAACCACAACTTATTGAGCAAGTACAGTCAGACCAGCGATTCCAGCGCTGACACCACCATCTGCCTGTACTGCTCAAGGTCGAGCGAGTAATGTTCCTCAACCATCGCAAGATTCTCGGAACTACCGTCTTCCAGTCGTTTGATGCGATCGAGCGTCTGTCTTGCGGTCTCCAGCACCCACCGGTCACGGGTCTCAGCGTCCACAATCGAGATCGTCTCGGGACGGAGCGATGTCAGTACATTGCCATCCTCTGTTGTGTATATGCTGACCTTGCCGACCACTGCCAGAAATTCAGGGGTCTCTGCGTCCGCGTCAGCAACGGTTGCATCCACGAGCGCCCGCGTTGCGTCTGGTTGGTACTGCCCTGCGTAGATGAAGGACGCACCGGTCGGATCTGATATCCGTGCCCGCCAGTACTCGGTATCGGTCCCGATGTCTTCTTTTTCGGTAAGCGTGCCAACAACAAAGACGCGATTGACCTTTGCTCCGGTCGGCGTCAGCACGTACTGTGGCGCATAAGCGTCATCGGAATCGCGTTCCAGCGCAACTGTTGTGTCTCTTAATTCCTGCGCGAATATCCGATACGCGACCTCCCGTGTGAATCCAGCCATTCAGGTCACCTCCGCGAGCAAGGCATCAATCTCGGAATGCGGTACCGCGTCCATGGGTATCACACTCTCAACGAGCAGGTATCGATCAAGAACTCGCCCGGCCATGGTATAATATCTACCGAGCAGCCGTTTCTTCATCTCATCCAGAACCACGCCCTGATCGAGTGCGTCCACAGCCATCTCCTTTGCATCGTCGAGTGTGATCCCGCTCGTGCTTTCTGTGATCTCGCGGTTGAGTAACGCCTCCTGCACACGTTCTCCATCATCAAGCACGGCTTTGATGCGGAGGTCATGGTCGCCGTCCACGTTCCCGTGTTCCATGCATGTCCCTTTCATGAGCGCGCGGTTGCAGATCGGGCACCGCCTGATAAGCCCGGAACCGTCCTGAATGTGAACCATTGTGCCCGCAAACTCTGTTGCAGTGAATCCGACCTCGATATCCTCATCTAGCTCTTCAATCGACGAGCCCTTGTTGAACTTCACGCTGAACCGCTCTTCAAACTCATCTGTCGTCAGATTCTCAAATGAATAACTTTTGCCCTCAACAAGTGCCGGCAACTCTGATTTCGTCCACTTAACAAACTTGATCGTCCCTGTTTCGTCGCCGATTAGCCCGATCTGGTCGATCGACTCGTGTTCGCTCTCCCACAACTGCACAACCTTTGCACGCAGATTGACCCACTTGTTGCTCTCGTTGATTGCGTCTATCTCAACCAGTTGCGCTTCCTGATCAGGGGTGACGATCTCCTCGTCAAGCTCTGAAATACGGGTAGTCCGGTTCATCTTCACGCTGAAACGCCCCTGCCATTCATCTGTCGTCATATTCTCAAGAGAATAGCTTTTACCTTCAACAAGTGCTGGCAGATTGGATTTCGCCCACTTCACAAACTTGATCGTCCCTGTTTCGTCGCCGATTAGCCCGACCTGAGCAATCGATGGGGATGTGCTCTCCCACAACTGCGTAACCTTCGCACGGAGGTTGACCCATTGCTCGCTCTCGTTGATATCAGCGATCTGCATGGATGATGCTGTCCCACCCTCTGGCGTTCCGTAATAGTCCTCTCGCTTGATGTCATGCTCTCGCAGGAAGTAACTGACAACGCTCCGACCTGCCTCCGGAGCCGGCACCTTGAACCGCTCGATCAGGTCTTTTAGCCGCCGTTCGATCTCGTGGGACTCGATCTCAACATTCAGTTCGAGGAACCGTTTTCGTATCTGTTCGGATGTTTCCTGGATCATGGTATTCCCCTGATCATTTGCTCGATGCCATCTAGTCTAACATCTCTGATAAAGGTCGCGATAGTGCGGGGTGAAAGTGAGATTGAGAACCGGACACCCACCCGAAACCCTTCAGAGATACTCACTCTGAATCGCTATCACCTCTGAACTGTCCTTCGCACGGGAATACGCCTCCAGAAGCGGGCGGTTCAGTTCAAAAAAGGTGTGCCCCCACTTGAATTTCCCGAGCACCAGAAACGACTGCTCGCGCTCGCCGAGAATGTACAGAGCCGCAGCGAACGCCTCTGCGGTCGTCAGTTTGAACGGTCTCCCGAAGTTCACAGGGTTTGCAGCAACAAGATACGGAAGCGCCCTCTGCTTCATTGCGCGAAGCTGCGCGAAGACCTCTTCGGCGTGAGCCCACGACGCGTCCAGCGCAGAGATGCCAGCGCACCGATCGTTCGGGGCAAGCGCCTGCTCCGAGAACGGATTTAATAGTATCGACCTGCGCGGGAGTTCAGTTGGACTGCGCCGCCTGACCAGCCCGAACCGCAGCAGTCTGCTTCCGGTACACCTCTTCGGATCGCACTGGTTTGCATGATACAGGTACAGCGGGAACATGCCTCTCGTCTTTCGCTCCTCTTCCATTGCCCCTTATCTCATCATCTATTATCCGCAGATTCTCTTCTGAATCCTCGAATAAGCGTCAGAAACATCCCCTTCGTCATACCGGTAGACATCCTTGTCGAGACTCTCGATTCTGCCTGCATCGTAGGAATCCCGAATCCAGAACCGGCAGCCGTCTGGTGTTCCGACCTCGTCCGCAAGCAGGATTTCGCCTGATGCGTTCTTCCCGAATTCGATCTTGAAATCCGCAAGGATGATGCCCTTTTCGAGCAAGTGACCGGACATGATCTCGTTCACCCTCCTTGTGTACTCCCTGATCTGATCCAGCTCCTCGCGGGTCAGCCACCCGTTCCCCAGAATCTCCTCTTCGCCAATCGGACGATCGCGCTCCTCGAACTTGGTCGTGAATTCGATGATTCCATCGGGGATCCTTGCTCCCAATCGCGGCTCGATGCCCGCACCGGGCTCTTCTCCACGTCCGTACCGTTGCAAGAGAGATCCGGCAACATAATTGCGACAAATGACCTCAATCGGGATAATCTCAAGATACGTAACCTCAATTCTGTTCGGCGGGACAAACGAACGGAAATGCGTCGGTATGCCCTCCTGCCCCATGATCTCAAACCAGTACACGGACATCCTGCAGCAAACCTCGCCCTTGTGCAGATATTCATCCTCCTTCAGTCCATCGAAGGCAGTTACACGATCTGTAAATTCAAAGAACGTTTTACCGTCTTCCCTGATTATGTCCTTCGACTTACCTGCCCGCTCTCTGGTGTTTGACGCCATGATCTCAATCTCGGGGCGCGGAGAGTTTAATCTTTTCCTGTTTTCAACCGACCGGAAGAAATCAAAGAGACTCAAAAATTGCGTCCGCACTACCAATCTGCAAAGCTGGTCGCGCGGAGTTTCACCGCGCGGACCTCGCAACCCTCTCTGCGCTCTGTTTCTGGTTGACCGAGTAGCATCTGACATCGTATGACGCAGCAGCGGAAAGCTCATCCGCAAGACAGCGAGCCATCGATCGCTTGCTCTTGAACGCGGAACGCCGCGCACCTTCTGCGAGGAACCGCAATGCGATATCCACCCTGCGCTGGGACGATGTGTCAACCGCCTTCGGCACAGCGATCCCGCCGTACTTGAGACGGACGACCTCTTCCCTTGGTCCCGCGTTGGCGACGGCATCGACGAGAACCTGCACCGGGTTCTTCCCGGTTTTTTCGTTGATGATATCGAATGCGGACTGAACAATTCGATAACAGAGCTGCTTCTTGCCAGTGTTCGCCTCTTTCCTCATGATTGTGTTGATCAGCCGTTCAACGATCGAAATATCGGATTTATTGAACTGCTTGCCGCTGTGCTTGCCGCCGGTGTGTAACACGATCTTCGGACTGATATTGAGATACCTCCTGATGCCCATATCATTGACATTGACCAGAGAGATATCCCATTTGCCGAATAACAGGTCTATCGTATTCACCGCATCCACTGCGTCCGCCGTATTCGTCGTATCCATCTCGATCACCTGATTGGTTTCTCTCTGCGCCCGATCACCATCTCGTGCAGCGACACGTCGTTCACCGCCAGCACCTTGAACCGGACACCAGGGAGGTCGCCCTTCGATCCGCACATCATCCCGCCGATACGTTCGACGGTAACCTCGTCATGTTCATCGATGAAATTGATCGCGCCGTCGCCCGGGCAGAACGCGGTGACCTGTTTTCCATTTTTGATCAACTGTATCCGAACGCATTTGCGTATCGCGGAATTTGGTTGTTTCGCCTCAACTCCGACCTTCTGGAGCACGATCCCGCGCCCCTGCGGAGCGCCTACGAGTGGATCTGCCTTAATATCCAGATGGAGAGTGCGACTGCTGTAGTCACGATCGTGCCATCTGGCGCTCTGCCGGTCCTTCTGGAGTTTGCGGGCAGCGTATTTTCCTTTACCCATGATTCATCCTCTTAATCTTCCAAACTTAAATATTATCTGATGATCACGTCATCGACATCATGATGTCGGTGCGCGAGCATCCTCATCTTCTCGATATTCTTGCCATCCCTGCCGATGGCGAGCCCCTTCTCGTTCGGGGGCACATCCACGTACACAATCCGTCTTCCGCCACGCACAACCAGTTCGATTCCGAGTACCTTTGCAGGTTGCGCGACGTTCTTCATAAAAGTGGAAAGGTTGTCTGAATATTCCACGATCTCGATGTGCTTGCCGATTGACTTTTTGACTCTGTTGATGTGTTCGCCGTTTCTGCCAATAGCAAGTCCCATATCACCGTTCCTGACCACATACAGCACCCGATCGCCGTCATCGATGCAGTCGCGTGCAACTGCTCCTGTGAGGCTCTCGAAGAGCGCGATGTACCGGACGCCGACGGTGGTAAGTCTGATCTCACCCACGCTTACTACCTCAACTCAACTCAACGATTTCGTCCGGCGTTTCTTGCAACTCCTGCAGCTCTTGCGTTTCCGCGGGCTCAACGGCACCAAAGACCGCCATGACATTCGAGTCTCCGGGATCAAGAATCGTGAGCGAAGCGATCGGAAATGGCTTGCCACACGCAACGCCGAGATCGACACTCCGTCCTGGGTATTCGATTACCCTATTTCCGCAATCCTGTATCTGCGCTCTTATTTTGGGCGGACAGTTGGCAGCAAGAACAACCGTCAGAGTGCTCTCTTTTTGTGCGGCAACGATGCTTACGTTTGATCCGATGAGAACCTTGCCGGTTCGGATTGTTTTTTGCAATGCTTTATTTAAATCAATGTTCATTTATTTCAACTCTTTTTTTGAACTACGGTTTTGATGAAAAGACTGGCATGTTACACTATTTATGCGTTTGGTACACGCTATCTATAAACTCCTTCTGATGTGCGGACCAGACTTTGTTCGGCGTTCTTTTCAGCCATTCTACATATTTATCGATGAAATCTAACCTTTCATCGAAATTCTTCTCTTTCTCTTTTTTCAGAGCGTTTATGTCGATTTCCATTCAAATCCCACCAGGACATCTTCAGTTCGGTACATGCTCAATAACGTATGGTAGGAACTACGAGATTACACAGTCTGCGAAGCAGCGGCGCAGCCATCTCCACAAGATTTCTGTGTTAATTTTGGGTAATCTCGTGGTTTTGCCTACGGATATCCACACAATGTTGAATAAGTACTCAGTTCATGTCCAAACAGCTCAAATAAGCATCGAGCGCCGTTAATATCCGTTTCAGACTTTGCCGCCAGTCGCATGGCTCATCTCACACGCGACCTTGATCAGCCTGAGCCACGTGTTCAGCGCGGCACGCAGTGCGGCAACACCCTCTGCTGCAACAGTGAGGTGCAACTCACCCTCCGCAACCGACAGTTCTGCCCTGCTCCGTGGAAATGTCGCTTCCACCTCAGGCACCAGCGCACGGTAGATCAGAACAGCATTCTCGCCAAAATCGAACCTGAATTCTGCGCTCTCCATTCAAAGTCACCAGAATCACTGATCACTCGGCGCAAACCCGCTTAATCTTGACCGGGCGTTCCTTGAGCAGGATGCGGTGCCCGCAGTATGGGCACCTGATGCCGCGATATTCGTAGTCGATCTCAACAGGTTGCTTGCAGCGAACGCATCGATACCCCATCCGGTCTATACCTCCATCATCGCGTCTCGCGCTCTCTGTTCGATGGCACGCTTCACAGATCGCGCAACCACCGCGCCAACCGACGTATTCGGAAGGTACGTGCCGCCCGCAAAGGTGTAGCCGCACTTTTTGCACTTCCAAATTCCGGTTCCGATGCGGCGAACAGAAGGAAAACCGCACTGGACACACGTGTGCTTCTCTCGCATCTTTTCTTCGATGTCTGCGACCTTTTTCCTGATGTTCCTACCATATCTCACGCCGAATCTACCTGCTGACCTTGTCTTCCATCCTTTTTTGTGTTTGACCATTTATGCCTCCGTAACTTTGTATTCGTTCCGTCTGTAGTTCAGTTCACAACCAGTCCGACTGGAGCGTAGCGGAATGTCGGACGTTTTTACTCGATTTTTTTCTAAAAAATCGTCTTTGTATTCGTTCCGTCTGTAGTTCAGTTCACAACCAGTCCGACTGGAGCGTAG
>JAGGRW010000009.1 GCA_021159385.1 Methanosarcinales archaeon | reverse complement strand
ACGAACTCATCGCACCACCTTTATCGAAATATGCGATCTTCAAAGCCGGGGAGGCAATTGTTGATTAATTGGACTATGTTCTGCACGAGAACCTCACGTAATCTCCCACACGAGAAGCGTTCGCAGCAAAAAGATCGCGGGGGTGATCTCAAGCCACCCGAGTCTCTGGCTCGCATCCGCCCTACTGCTCCGGAACTTCCGAATTCGCTCCAAGAATCAGATTGATGATCCTTCTGGTACTGTAGAGCCTGTTGGAATTCGATTCCTTAATCCGAACAACCGTGGCATCGAAACCACGAGTTTTCAGTTCCTTTTCCAGACTTAAAGGATCAAAATGCTGGTCATGACCGAGCGCGACGACATCCGGTCTGATCTCGCGCAGCGGCTCGAATATGTCGGTCTCGCTCCCGAGAACCGCACGATCCACGACCCCCAACGCCTGCACCATCTCGAGACGGTGTAGATCGGGAAGCAGGGGCTTTGGCTTGTGTTTTACCATCTTCGCCCGTGCGACGATCACGTACAGCTCATCTCCGAGAGCGGATGCCTGTGACAGATAGAAGAGGTGTCCTGGATGCAGGATGTCAAATGTTCCTGTTGCGAGTACTCGGGTCATGTTTTCAACCGATCCTTCTTCGTCGCTCAACCATAATCATTTGCACCTCATGGTTTCCGGCTTTCTGTTCCTCTGCTCTCCGGTTCTCCGACACAATCAAGGATCGCACTCGCAACAACGTCTTTCGCACCACTGACATGACAACTATCGCGATCACCCTTCGCGGCGATGATCCACACCTCGCTCTCGTCGCCACCCATGCTCTCAACAGTGTTTGCCACAACCATATCCAGCCCATATCGATCCATAGCAGCCTTCGCACGTACAATCAGCGCATCGCCTGTTACACTCTCCAGCTTGAACCCGACGATCGTGATATCCGGATGTCGATCCCGCACCGCCGCAAGCAGCTTCTCTGTCGGGCGCAGGTTGAGCGTCAGGGACTCGCCAGACCGTATCTTTTCAGTTGCGGAATCGAGTGTGTAGTCCGAGATTGCGGCAGCGCTGATCAGGAGATCGTATCCGCCCCCGGAAAGCTCCGCCAGAACGGAAGCAGTCATCTCCGCAGCCGTTTCTGCATATATCTCCCTGATGCCGGGAAAAACGATGCGTCCGGGTCCGGCATGAACAAGCGTCACATCGCAGCCTCGCCTGAACGCTTCTAACGCGAGTTCGATTCCCATCTTCCCCCGTGCCCGGCTCGTTATGATGCGCACGGGGTCAATCGGCTCTGCGGTTGCCCCGCATGTTACAAGCACCCTCATTCCGGCAAGTCTGCTGGATCTGCCGAGCGCACGCTCGACCCACAACACGATGTCATCCGTTCCCGCGATCTTCGCTTTCCCTTCCTCGATCACAGGTGGAACGATCGTGACCCCATAGCCGCGCAGGGTGTCGATGTTTGCGCGAACGACCGGGCTGTACATTGCAAGATGCATCGCGGGCGCAACAACGACCGGCACCCCTGCGCCGATTGCGGTCGTTGCGAATATCGAGACAAGGGTGTCAGGGATTCCGTGTGCGATCTTCCCGATCGTTGCTGCCGTGCACGGCGCAATCAGCAAGAGGTCAGCTGCGCTTTTGCCGCCAGACCCGGCGTCGGTGCCGGTGTCGATGTCGGCATCACTGCCACAACAATACTCAACCCACGACGTCCTGCCGGTCCAGTCTGTTATCGGGCGCATTCCGGTTGCGCATTCGACCGCATCCGGGTGGATTATGCGCTGAGCAGACTCAGTCATAACCGCAACGACCGTTGCGCCCCTGCGAATCAGTTCGTGCGCGAGATCGACCGTCCTGACAGCGGCGATGCTGCCTGTTATGCCGAGCACGATCGTCTTATCTGCGAGGGTTTTCATGATCTTTCCGTTTCATGCGCATACTGCTTGAAGATACCTCTGATGTCAACCACCTGCAAAACACAATCACCCACACTCAACCCACACCCACTCGCGTGATTCACTCCTGCCGCCCCTTACCGATCGCAAGCTTCAAAAGCACAGGGGTCACGAGAACCAAAGACCGCAACCATCAGAACGATCGCTGAGAAGACCTGACAATCGATTATGCCCATGCCCCTCCCGACCGATATGACCACGAGTTCGATTCCTGCTCCCGGCATAACACCGACACCGAAGATCAGGCTGTCGTGAGAATCAAAACCAACGATCCTTGACCCGATGAATCCTCCGATCAGCTTTTCTGCGAGTGCCATCACGACCACGAGGAATGTAAACAGCCCTGCGCCCGTGAGTTTGCCGGTGTCTGTTACGACAGGATGGCTATAATAGTGATACTTCGAGAAGAGGTCCAGCACATCGTCGATGGTGGTGTCCTCGGTGACCGTCACTACATCCCGCGTCATGATCTCGACTATGCTAATGTCTACGTAATCTACTGCTATGGGCACCTGATAGTTCTCCTCGACGTCGTATTCAGGATCAGCGAGAACTATCGAGCCAGCAGGCAGATTTCAGACGATATCAGCAATCTTATTCGTATGCTTCTTGATGCTTCTGATCGTATTCGTAGCGATTCTTATGAGTGCCTGATACTGAAAATAGTCCCGTATGAGTCGTATTTTCGTCAGCACGTCTCGTTCAACCAATGTATCGCCACTGAGCGCCGAACCATCGATGACGAACGTGTCCGGATACTCTTCGAATTTCGAGAACTCTTCTTTCGACAGATCATCCTCGTCTCTGCAGTGCTTCTTCCATCCACTCCACTGAAATCTGCGTAAAGATGTTATGCAGTTCCGAAGAGGAAGGATACTGCTCGCTTCCGTTCAATGTTGTATCGTACCGCACATTCGAGAGTTCTGCAGACAGATCCACGAACGATCTCATTCCTTTGACCAGAATTGCTGCTGACAGTTTTATTCTATCGTAATGGGCCGGTCTACCCCTTTTTGAGGTTTTTACCCGACGTTATAAGAAACCCCCCTCTGCCCGCGCTCGTCCCCTCTCATTACGCTCACTCTCCAAGCTCCCTCGACCGCCTTGTTGCAGCAATCACGGCAGCCATCATCGCAGCACGCGCCCCATTCTCCTCGAGCGCACGAATCCCTCGAATGGTGGTTCCCGCTGGTGATGTCACCATATCTTTTAGCGCGCCCGGGTGCTCCCCGATCTCAAGAACCATCGCAGCCGCACCAAGAACGGTCTGCGCAGCGAGTTTTAGCGCAATCTCCCGCGGGAGCCCTTCATGCACCCCGCCGTCCGCCATCGCCTCGATCATCTGGAAGACGAACGCGGGTCCACTTCCGCTCAAGCCAGTAACCGCATCCATCATCGATTCCGGAACTGTTACGACCCGCCCCACCGATCCGAAGATCGTGCGTGCGGTCTCAAGATCCACATCCGTCGCATGAGTGCCCGCGGAGATCGCAGAGATCGCCTGTCCGACCGTACATGCGATATTTGGCATCACCCGGACCAGATGCGCCGAATCCGGCAGATCGTCCTCGATCGCACGTGTCTTGACCCCTGCTGCGACCGAAATCACGAGACACCCTTCCGCAATCTGCGGTTTTATGGACTTAAGCACAGAATGTATGATCTGCGGCTTCACTGCGAGGATGATCACCTCTGCGCTCGTTACGGTCTGTGCGTTCTCAACAGACGTGTTTATCCCGAGTTCGGAGTGAAGCGTGCCCAAACGCTCGGCATCAACATCGCTTGCGAAGATCTGGTCACTCTGGCAGAGACCTGATGCGAGAACGCCTTTTATCAGTGCTTCGCCGATCTTGCCTGTTCCGATAACTCCAATTTTCATCTATGCTCACCACCGGGTTTACAGTATAGGGGTGACTGGCAGCAATAAAAGTTTTGGTGCGACTGGGGGCGGCAGAACCGTCGTGGTCACAATTCTATCGAGTTGGCTGCGGCTTGCAGGATCCTGAGTACGTCGAGCGATGTGACGCGACCATCACCATTGACATCAGCGTCATCGAGCGTCGCGGGGTCGCACGAGGCGAAACCACCGGCTGCGAGATTGAAGTGCGATCGCAGCATCGGCGGTGGTAATCCACCCATCGCCATTGGTATCACCTTTTGAGAGAGTTTTTATTACATTCCGGAAACGCCGGACTGTCTCGGGTAAGCACAACTACCAACGCGGGGCGATATCGATCTGCAGCCGTTCACATCGTTAATCGGTGGAATCCGTGTCCATCTGTGGCATGAAAATTTTAGCCACTGTCTGCGAAAGCAGCGGCGCAGCCATTAACGCTGATTTCACTGATTCCGCCAGTCCAATCATGCCAATGTTTGCCGGGTTGGCGTCATCTTTTTCAACCGACCGAGAGAAATTAAAAAGGCTATACATGGAACCAAAAGAATGAAAATCTCCGTCTTTCGAAATCTTCCAAAAACCCATAGAATCCACCAGAATCAGGAAAAGCCCCTACCCGCGGTCGTCCGTAACCGCAACGCCCGCAGGAATCCCGTTCTCGTCCCAGCCCCTCTTCTTGTAGTATATCGCGAGCGCTTCCTCGTAGTACTCACGTGAGAGCGACTCTCCCGCATGTGGTCCCGTCTTGATCGTTGTGTCGAATACCCTGTCGGACGGATAATCGTCCTTTCTCCCGACCCCGAGCATCACGTTGATTGTGCGTGTGAGGTCATAGATATCGTTTGATCGCAGAAAGAGGTCATCGAGCGTGAACGGAACCCCTGTTGCCGCAGCGAACATCTCTGCGTAGATGTGCTCGTCGAGCCCGAGTTCGATCCACGGGAGCCGGCAGACGCCGAGACAGTCAAAGAGCGGGCGCACAGTCTGGTGGTAGATCACAAGATCGACACGCTCTTCAAGCGTCCAGTCAGCACCCAGTTCGATCTCCTTTGCAAGGGGCCACGCCCGCGTGTGGTGTGCGCCGATGTCGGATGTCCCGTACCCGAGCGCCATCGTGACACCGATTCTTGCGTCGTACGCGGTCATCTCAAGACCTTTTGCGTGCGATATGAGGCGTTTGAGGTCGGGAAAGCGTTTTATCAATCCGTGCGTCCCTTCTGCTACGATGTCCCCGATCCCGTCACGATGTGCGATCTTCTCGACCATCGCAAGAACCGAGTCGGGATCGCCCCATTTCAGCGTCATCCCGTCGAGATCGCTCCGTTTGACGATTCCCTGTTCGTATCCGTCGATCAGAACCGCGATCAGGTTGCCTGTGGAGATTGTGTCGATTCCAAGATCGTCGCAGAGCATATTTGCGCGGAGGATCGCGGGAAAGTCGGAGACACCCACGTTTGAGCCGAACATACACGCGGTCTCATACTCAGGACCCTCGGTAACAGTCCCCGCGTACTTCCCGTCTTTCACGAGGCAGATGTTCCCGCACGCCATCGGGCAGCAGAAGCATGAAGTGTCCCCGATCTTGTATTTCAGCATTGTCTCGCCGTTGATCGTGTCCGCTCCATCGAAATGGGCGTCGTTGAAGTTGTGAGTCGGCATAACGCCCGCGTTGTTCATGTAATCGATAACAGACATCAAGCCCTGCTGCTGCCAGAACTCGAAGAGATCGTGGCTCTTCAGGTATGAAAACGCCCTCTCGCTTGCGTCAGAGAGTGCGTCCATGTCGTGGACAGGAATGTCCTGCGAACCCCGAACTGCAATCGCTTTTACGTTCTTCGATCCGAAGAGTGCGCCCATTCCTGTTCGCCCCGCATTCCGGCTCCACTCGGTGTTTACGCACGCAAACTTCACGAGATTCTCGCCGGCGGGCCCTATTACAGCGACCCGGGTCTCGATGTCGCCGAGATCCTCTTTTACATCACGCTCGGTATCAGAGCAGGTCTTTCCAACGTACCCGGATGCGCTCGCGATCTCGATGTCTCCGTCGTCGATTCGGATTATTGATGGCGAGTCCGCCCGCCCCCGGATCGCAAGCGCATCGTAGCCAGCCAGCCGCAGCTCCACTCCGAAGAGCCCGCCCATGCTGCTGTCGCCGTAGATGCCTGTTGCCGGCGATATCGATATGAACGAGGTCTTGCCTGACGCGGGGAGGTACAAGCCGGAGAGCGGACCCGGCGCAATCACAACAACGTTCTCGGGGTCAAACGGCTTGAGATCGGGGTGTTTTATGAGATTATCCAGTACGATCTTTGCGCCCCAGCCCCTGCCGCCGATGTATTTCAATGCGAATTCGTCGCTAACTTCGGTTACTACCGATTTTCTCCGGGTCAGGTCGATATTCAATATTTTTTTGGTGTAGCCGCCTGCAATCTCCATTTCAATACCTCGCGCTTCTGCATTCATCTTTATCCGTGCCTGCTAAAGTACGTTGCGGTGGGTTCAGGGTTTGGCGGCATAGCGGAAAGTGCCATCTATCTGATCCGCGGATCGGATCAGCAACCAACGACCATATATCCGTTCTGACAGATTCTGTGGTTTTCAAAAGATATCAAAAGAAGAGACTTTTCAGGCTCTTTCTGTAATTCGCGTATGCTTGGGCATATCGCAAAGCCGCTCGTGCGGTTTCGCGGGGTTGTGGGGGGCGAGCGTTCGGATATGCATCCGAGCAGGTGACCGAGATTAATGGGGTGCTGCGGAGGATTCCGGGGCTTGCGGTACTGACATGCGCAAGATTGCGAGACAAGAGCCAGATT
>JAGGRW010000067.1 GCA_021159385.1 Methanosarcinales archaeon | reverse complement strand
TAAAATTGTCTAAAAATTAAATTGTCGTGACAGTAGTTATCAGAATCAGTGATCTTCTCCAGTTGATGGTAAACGTTTAGTACAAAAGTAGCTATAAGAGTGATGGGGCTTGAAACATGCGAAGAACAAAGATAGTCTGCACGATAGGACCTGCCACTGAGTCAGAAGAATCGCTGCGCCAGCTCGTAACGCACGGAATGGACGTCTGCCGCCTCAATATGTCACACGGAACGCACGAATGGCACAAGGAGCGGCTAAAGATGGTAAGGTCGATTGCACGGAAAGAGAATCGCGCTGTTGCCGTCATGATGGATATTCAGGGTCCGAAGATCAGGACCGCACCTGTTGCGGGTGGAAGCGTCGTTCTGCATGCAGGGGATGACCTGACGATTCATTCCGAGGAGATTATTGGGGATGAGCAGCACATCGGCGTGCGGTACCCGCTCTTCGCCGAAGAGGTGTCCGCGGGTCAGACGATTATGATTGACGACGGCAGGATCAGGCTTACGGTCATAAAAACCGACGGTGAGTGTGTTCAGGCAAAGGTCGCTGTTGGCGGGGTTCTTACTGACAAAAGGGGAGTAAACGTTCCTGATGCGTATTTTTCGATACCGAGCGTGACAGAAAAGGACAAAGAGGATCTCCTATTTGGAATAGAACATGATGTCGATTACATCGCGGTCTCATTCGTGAGAAGGGCGTCCGATATTTACGGCGTCAAGCAGACGATCAAGGAACATGGGGCGGATATTCCGGTAATCGCCAAGATCGAAACGAAGAAGGGGCTTGACAATTTTTCAGAGATACTCAAGATGGCGGACGGGATTATGGTTGCAAGAGGCGATCTCGGGGTCGAGATTCCGATCGAAGAGGTCCCGATTACGCAGAAGAGGCTTATTGAGGCGTGTAATGTGTCAGGAAAACCCGTTATCACCGCAACCCAGATGCTCGAATCGATGCTCCATGATGCGATCCCGACCCGCGCCGAGGCGACCGATGTCGCAAACGCCATACTGGACGGGACAGATGCGATCATGCTCTCAGGAGAGACCACAGTCGGGGACTATCCGATCGAGAGCCTTGACATGATGGATCGAATTACAAGAACGACCGAATCTGCAGGATGGCGGGTGCGCACGAAAGAAGATACTGATGCGGTCGGGCTTTCGATCGAACATGGCATCGGGCACGCAGTCTGCCAGCTTGCATGCGATCTGAATGCCACAGCGATCATCACGACCACGCACTCGGGAAGCACCGCAGCGGTCGTCTCGATGTACAGACCGGTAACCCCGATCATCGCGGTCACAACCGATGAGGCGACATTCCGCAGACTCGGGCTCATCTGGGGCGTCAACCCATGCATGACCGATCTGGTGGAGAGCACCGACGAGGCGATGGACGCATCGGTGCGTGCTGCGATGGATACCGGATTTGTGAAGGTCGGCGACCGGGTTGTGATGACGACAGGGGTTCCAATCTTCGTTTCCGGAACCACGAACCTGATCAGGGTGAAGGTGGTGGAGTGAGTCACTGAAAACGAATCTCAGTTCGAAACTTGCGATCATGAGATGGAAAGGCTCAAGTAGTTGATAGTAAATCATAATGATTATGAATCAACAATTTGCAGGGCAGTTCATAAACCGTGATCGAGAGCTGAAATATCTCAACAGCCGGTACGAAAGCGGGAGACCGGAATTCATAATAATCTATGGGCGGCGCAGGATCGGTAAAACCCGCCTGATAACAGAATTTCTCAACGGAAAGACCGGGATATACTTTCTCTCATTAGACTACAGCGAATCCGAGAATATCCGACTGTTGCAGCAGCAGATGGGAGATCTCCTCGGCGACGATTCGTTTACAAAGATGAGAATTGCTGGGTTTGAAGAGTTGTTCAGCGAGTTTTTCAGGTGGCGGCAGGAGGAAGGGCGGGTCGTTTTTGTAATCGACGAGTTCCCCTACCTGATAAAGCTGAACCGGGGAATACCATCGCTTTTCCAGAGGATATGGGATCTGTTTCTGAGCGGACAGAATGTAATGCTCCTGTTGAGCGGTTCTGCCATCGGAATAATGGAGACCGAAGTTCTGGGCTACGGTTCTCCACTGTACGGCAGAAGAAGCGGGCAGTGGCGGCTCGATAAACTCGATTTTGAGCATCTGCGTGTCTTCTTTCCGGAGTATTCAGTCGATGACCTGGTGCGGGTTTATGGGTGTACGGACAGCATCCCCGAATATCTGCTGAAGTTCTCGCCTGACATCGATTTCTGGGAGAATCTCCGCATGAATTTCCTGTCGAAAGGCAGCTTCCTGTACGAAGATGCCAACATCCTGCTCCGGGAAGAGTTCAGAGAGCCGCGGAATTACATGTTCATCCTCAAGACCATCGCAGAAGGGAACAGGAAACTTTCTGAGATCGCAAACGTAACAAAGATCGACAAAGGTGCCCTCTCACGGTATCTCCACAATCTGATGCGTGTCGGGATCATTGATGCCGAACTTCCTGCGCCCCCCACCGGCACCAAAAAATCCAAACGATCATTATATAAAATAAAGGATAATTATTTCAAGTTCTATTTCAGGTTTGTGCTCCCGAATAAAAACAATATCGAGGCTGAGATCGACATCACACCAAAAATAAGGAGAGATTACAATCAATATCTCGGATTCGTCTTCGAGGAGTTGATACGCGACCTGATCAGACAGGGAAAACTCGATATCGGCTTTTTGCCTGATGATTGCGGAGCATGGTGGTATCGCGGTGATGAGATCGACATTGCCGCAACCGTGTCCGATGCGGACGGTTCCGGACAGATATTTCTCGGCGAGGTAAAATGGAGCGATCTGACAGAACGCGATGCTGCAAGATTGCTGAACGATCTAGAGCGCAAATCCGATCTGGTTCGGTGGCACAACGATACGAGGCGTGAGCATTACGGGATATTTGCGAGACGGATCGAGGGGAAGGATGCGCTGCGGCGTGATTGTGTGTATGCGTTTGATCTCCGGGATGTTGATCCGGTTCTGAAGATGCGATGACTTCACAATTCCACGACCTCGCGCAGACAAAAAAAGAGCCCCCCTCATCGGCCGATCGTTACACCCGCAGCCTCATAGGATCATGAGCGCATCAAGTAATATCCCAACCCCCAAAACCTCACCTCCAAAGTCCCGTCCCCAAAACTTATGACTTCTGATAGTACTTCTCCTGAACGTCCTCACCCAGTCGCCCGATCGCGTCAGCCCGACACTGCCTACAGTGCCGCATCTGCTTTGTTATCTTGCTACACTCGTCCTGCATGGCACGTTTCTCAGCCGGCGTTGGCGGCGTGATATCCGCGAACTTGTACTGCGGGATGAGCGGCATGATGTTCTGGAGGTAAACGCCCATCTCTTTTATCTTCTTTGCCACCTCGACGATGTGATCGTCGTTCACCGTCGGGATCAGGACGGTGTTCACCTTCGTAATTATTCCAAGCTCAACCGACCTCGCAAGACCTTCCAGTTGGTTTTCGAGCAGGATCTCGGCGGCTTCTCTTCCTGTGTACTTCTTTCCATGATAATTCACAAACGAGTAGATATCTTTCCCGATATCCGGATCAACCGCACTCATTGTGACTGTGATGTTTGAAACTCCGAGTTCATTCAATAGATCGACCTTCTCCGGAAGCAGAAGTCCGTTTGTGCTGAGACACTTGATCAGATGTGGAAATTCTTCCTTCAGGAGACGGAGCGTCTCGAACGTCTCCTCGTTATAGAGTGGCTCTCCCGGACCTGCGATTCCGATCACTTTGATATACGGAAAGTCTACAATAACCTCTTTCACGCGCTTGATTGCCTCTTCCGGCGATAAGACCTCGCTTGTGACACCGGGTCTACTCTCGTTCACGCAGTCGAACTCCCGAATACAGTAATTACACTGGATGTTACACTTCGGCGCGACTGCAAGGTGCATCCTGCCGAATGCATGGCATGCGTTCGCGCTGAAACAGGGATGCTCCTGAATCTGCCTGATCTGCGAGGGGTCCCATGGCACGTCTTTGCCATGGACCTTCGCCAGCCGGTAACCGTTGCTGTCAGCAGATGTCATACCGACACCACCTGCGTAACTTCCGGAATCTCCTTTTTGAGCACTCTCTCGACGCCGAGCTTTAGCGTGTACTGCGACATGGCGCAGCCGGCACATGCGCCGACGAGTTTCACCTTGACTGTGCCGTCGTCTTCGACATCGACCAGTTCGATGTCGCCGCCGTCCGCTTGAAGCATCGGTCTGATCTTCTCAATCTCATCTTCAACTTTTTTTCTGGTGTCGGTAGTGTTGGTGGGGTCAGCCATTTCAGTCTCACGTCCTTTCCATCATCCGTTTTTATGAGTGATGTCCGCTACCTGTTTGTAAACCTATCGCCCGGAGCGTATCCCAACCACAACCTCATCCACATCCCACACTCACACCCACAGCCGCCACTCGCCATTCAGCGGTTCTTAAAGATTATAGACATTATCCCAGGCGTAGAACCAGTCTCGTGCCCCTGTTGAAGGGACGGCACCGCCATACCCGCGCCAGATGCCCCTGATAGCTCCTTATTGAGCCGGTCTGATATCTCCTTGAATATCATCTTGTAGGCGGTGCAGTGAGGATCAACGCCCTTTATCTCGCCTCCGGTACGTGCCAGGGCATTATAAGGGCATCCACCACGGCAAAATCGGATGTAAGGACAGTCCCCGCATTCCTTGTCCACATAATCCTTGAACCGGAACATAAGCTTCCATGCGTCAGATTGGGCAAGGTCTTCCCGGCTGGGATGGTCATAAACGTTGCCCATGACATACTCCGGCATCCCCACAAAGCGATAGCAGGGGTAAATGCCCCCGTCAGGTCCCACAGCAAAGACGCCGCCCATGCAATCCACGAACGTGCAGACGCTGCCCCGGTGCGTGAACACGTTCTTGCACAGGTGATCGATATTCATCACCTCGATCTCGCCAAAGTGCTCCAGATATTTATCCAGAAGATAAATCAGCAATTCCCCATACTCTTTCGGATCAAGCGCCCATTTTTCAGGGTTGTCGCCACGTAACGATGGTAATGCAGGATGTAATTTGAGAGTTAAGCCATTATCCAGGAAGAAATTGAAGATATCCTCCTTGAACTTCACAGAGTGTGATGTGAAGGTGCAGATGAACCGCACATTGAGACCATTAGCCCTGGCGATCTCGTAGCCCCGCATCGTCTTCTCGAAGTATCCTTTCCCCCTCTGCAGGTCGTTTAACTCCTTCGGACCGTCTATGCTGGAACCGATAGGAATATCATACTCCGCCAGAATTTTGGCTAATTCCGGGGTAAGCTTCCAGAGGTTGGTCTGCAAGGCAAAAGACGGTTTCAGATGGCTTAAACCATCAGCCAGCAACGGCAAAGCCTTCCTGTAGAAATCAGCACCTGCAAGGAGCGGCTCCCCGCCGTGGAAGGTGAAGGTAACCTGACCTTTCTGGAAATCCTTGACCCATTCAACCACTTCTTCGATCGTTTCGATGCTCATTATCGGAGAATCCTCCTCTGAACTCCAGCAATAACTGCAATTGGAGGGGCAGCCCAGAGTAGGAACCAGCATCACATGGAAAGCCATAGAACTCTCTTCTTTAGCCCTCATTTTCCGCCTTTCAGCCATCTTTTGCCTTCGTTCAGACATCTTCATAATTGCTCAATCCAATCGTTTGATCTGTGTAACACAAGTTCCATCATGCCCACATTACTTAAACCTGACCGATCCCGGTTGGAGACTTTTTATTATTTTCTGGGAACGCCGGACTTGTCTGATGCGTGTGGGTTCGCGGGTGCACGGGTGGTCGGGCGGTGGGTTGTGGATGATGATGGCTGGTGCGGATTTCACGAGCATGCAGGCGGCTGCAGGTGTTGATCAGGTGCATTCTACATGCGCTTCTATTTGTGCTGGTTTGTATGCATGTTCAAAAAGAGATTCCAACGCCATGCAAAAAGATTGATTACCACTCAAAGTCATAGCATAGTTAAAAAGCGATATAGAAGGCGATTACATGCTTATAGAATATATAAATAAAGCTATGGGTAAGGCTATGTATGAGAAACTGGAAGATGGCACCTATTGCGGAAAAATTCTTGATTGTCCAGGTACGATAGCTTTTGCGAATACGCTTTACGACTGCCAGAACGAATTAAAATCGGTGTTAGAGGGATGGTTGATAGTAAAGATTAGACATGGTGATCGACTGCCTGTGATAGATGGTTTCGATCTGAATGTGGGGGTGCCAATGGTGGCTGTTCATGGGTAGGTGGAGACCATGTAAACGTAGAACTTTTGTAAAAAAATTGAGACGGTTGGGGTTCAGTCCACCTGAGCCCGGTGGGCGTCACTTCTACATGCGATATGGTGCATATACATTAACCATCCCAAACAATCCGGAATATCCTGTACCTCAACTCAAGATGCTCATTAGAGAGATAGAGTACATTCTGAAGAGGAGGATCTCTTTGATGGAATGGGATGAGTTGTAAAGTATCATCCGGTGTGGAGAGAATGTTTTTGGTGACGTTCGCGCCCGCCGCGGTACCCGGGGGCAGACACGGCGGCGCCGCGGGTTTGCGGCGGGCGGGCGTTGGGTTGTGGATGATGATGGCGGCGCGGATTTCACGAGCATGCAGGC
>JAGGRW010000056.1 GCA_021159385.1 Methanosarcinales archaeon | reverse complement strand
TCGCCTCCATATACAGTTAAACTTTCTTGCATTTAAATGTGATTCTTCTTCTTAATCTCGTTGCAGTTGAAAATCATATCCTCCTCCAACGAATCGCCTTCCTGCTCTACTCATATTACCCTCAACCAGAACCGCATCAGGCTTCTCGCAAATCTTGATCTCCTCGATTCCCGCAAGCATCCTCCCGGTCTGCTCCCCATGCCTCCCTGACCCGGACCCGACATCCAGATTATACCTCGCATCCGGAAGTTCGAGCTGCTCAAAGAACACCCGATCCACATCACAGGAACACCCCTGCCCGGTATGAATCACAAAATAGTCCGCACCCCGCCGCTCGCACGCCCGCACCACAGGCGACATCTTGATGATCTCAGTGCGTGTGCCGAGAATGATGCAGATATTCCCCGTCATCGATTTATCCCCCTTCACGGGAATTTATCATAGATTCCTGGCGTACTCCAGCGCCCTTATCTGCTGCTTCATTGCAACGTTCCCTTTTACACCATGCTCTTCCAGTATATCCAGCATCCCCCTCAAACTGACATTTGACAACTCCGCAGCCTCGGAGAGTATTATTTTTCCAATCTTATAGAGATTGACTACATACCACTCCACACCAAGCCGTATCAACTGTCTAATTGCCGTGGATTCATCCACATCTTCCCTCACCGTCCTATATGACACACCCTTTAACAAATCTCCGGTCAGATGCACAGTTTTTGTTTCCATTTATTCAACCTCCCTTATCGCTAAATAATATTCTTCATCTGAAACCATCTCTCTTAGATTGTTAATATATGTTTTTGCATCAGCCCTCGACAACATCCTCTTATTGAGAAGATAAATGATAAGCGCAGATGGAGTCATGTATGGGACATCCAGAGCATCAATTATCTTCAAGAACCTGCCATCGTCGCTTGAAATGACATTAAAACCTCCTGACTTATACAATCTAAACACATCCGCCTCACCCGACCCCATCCCCAATCTGGTTATCATCTCCTCCACATGCGGATCTTCTTTGAATTCTCCGATTGCTAATAATCCTTTCTTTAGATTCTCCTCAATTGTAAACGCATCCGGATAACCTTCCTCTTTTGGTATCTTTACAACCTCTTCAAACACTTTTGGTGGAATATATGCCTCAATGTTCTTCAAAACAGTCTCTTTCGCTTTTGCTTTTGTCAGTTTAATCAACGAGTCGGAATCCATAATTGCTTTCATGTTACTCCCGCCCCTCTGACCCGGACCCGCAATCGAGATTATACCTCGCATCCGGAAGTTCGAGCCCCCCAGAGAACGCCCGACCCACATCACAAGAACAATCCTGCCCGCCACCATCCAAAATCGTCATGACATCAAAACCATGCTCCTTTGCATAATCAAAACACGATCGAACCGCTGCACCATATCCGGTATTCTTCTCATGCAAAACGACCACAGCACCTGCACAGGGCAATGCCCTGGCTCTCAACCGGCATCACTACAGCAAGTCTCCCTGCCGCAGGTACGATCATGCTAATATTTAACATGGAACCCGGGCGACTTCGAGATCGTCCCCGCGGTCTTTTTGCTGCGGACGCTTCTCGCGCGGGAGATTACGTGAGGTCGTGATGCAAAAGACCGCCTACATCCGCCTCTTGCCGGATAACCACCCAAACACCCTCTGCAAAAACAGAAGAATCCTGTACTTGATCGGCAGCGCCTTTGACAGAATCTTCCGTCCGGATAGCGCATCTCTGAAAAACCGCAGTTTATCCCTGCTCCCGATCAGCCCCCGAAAGGTTTCGTGATCCATAAAAAACGCAAGCGGCTTAACCCCGAAATGTCTCTTCACGCTAAAAGCGATCTGATGATACTCACGCCGCCAATTCACGACCGATCTGGCTCCCGGCTTTATCGCATCGAGTGTTGTTATCAGATTGATCGTGCCGCCCTCGATTCCGATGATCCAGTTCGTCCAGATATCATTCCCGCTGAAGATTGTGAGCATAACAAGCGCATCATCAGGTGCAAAAGTCATGATCTTCTTAACCGTTTTATACTCGAGATCGGAAAGCCAGTTTGAACCGGCCGGGTACTGGCAGATCCCGGCACCGATCTCGGATGATATGGCGTCTTTTAGCGAGAACAACTGCTTGATATAATTGGCGTCAAAGTCAACAGTACTCTCAAATCTGGTGAATATACGCCGTATCGCAGGATAGGAGATGGCATAGATCCTATCCACACCTTCTTCGTGGTGCATCGCTTTGATAACGTCTTCCAGTCGCCGATCATCCGCAAATCGACCTTTTAGTTCAGGTCTGGACCCCTGCCCGGTCTGCACGATCTTCAGTGGCACACCGGAATCGTGGATGATGATGATCGCAGTCTCTGGCTTGCCCCTGTGAAATAGGGCATGGTAGAGGTTGTTCCACTGCTCAACACCCCAGTCCAGGATTCTGATATTCTCACCGATCATGACAAGCGACCTCAAGAATCCGGACTGTGTACGCAGGAATCCGGATCACCGGACCAACCAGCTCTTCGCTATCCGGATCAAGATATATCCCGCCGATATCAACATCTTTCTCACCAATCCCTGTGTTTGCAACGAATAGAATCTCTCTGCCGTCTGCTCCGTCTGCTATATGCACTGCTGCATCGATCTGTGGATCAGTGCAGGGAATCACGCGCCGCATCCCGCAAGCGGCTGCGATGCGGTCGATGATTCTGGTCACTCCTGCCGGGACATCTTCTGTAATCCGTGGAAAGAGGAATCCAAAGTGAATGATACTACCGCTCCCGATCTTCTGCTGGTATATGATTGTTCCAGGGTCAGCGGTCAGAACAGAAACGGCATCGGTTGTGTCACCGGTTGCGCCGGTATCAAATATGTCTGCATCTTTCAGTTTGATACCCTCCACCATCACCTCATCCATTCGTCTGTCAGGTTTTGGTAGGTATTTTTCGATAATTCCAAATTCTTTGATGTGTTCATCGGATTCAGGAACCCTTGGTCCTATAACAAGACATCCACCACTTTTTACATAGTTGATTAATTTATCCTGAACGTCTCTGCTCATGAAATCAAATGCAGGCACTGCCACCACCCTGTACTCGAAAAGCCGCTCCAGTGGAAGTTCAGTATCCCCGATAGTAACAGCGTACTTCGCAGCACCGAATCCATAGTACAGCGCATCCCACTGCCGCTCGTATTCGAGCTGGATTACGTCATCAAATCCGAGATCGTCCTCGCTAACATAGTATTCAGGCGTGATGCCGCCGAGAATCGGAATCGGCGTGAGAAGCGATGATGCAAGTTCGAGACGGGCACAATCACGGTTTATTAACAGGATTCCTTCGCATTTTATCCTCAGTTTCTGATAATTTATCCGTTTGATGATCCGGTTAAACCTCTGGTAAAACCGGAACCGCTCTTTTCTTACTCCTCCGAATCGGTCGATCGGGCTTCCAACCCATCGTTCACGCTCGACCAGCATGTAAAAATTGATTCCTGAAAATCCGTGCATGAGCGCGGCATAAGTTGTGAATTCGGCATCGTCGAGCATGATCGGTTTGACCGGGATCGGGAGTGCGACGAACCCCGATGCAAACTCTGTTATGAACGGCACGCGACTCGTGCTATTTAGATATTGGACGCACCGTTTTACCTTGTGATACTCCTCTTTGTAGTAGTAGAGGTCAAAACCGACCGCATCAACGATCTCTTCCATCTTAATCTGGTTGTATGGCGGTTTTATGCACACCCCTGGTAGATTATGATACATGAACGTGGCAACGCCGCGCTCCTTTAACATATCACTGATACGTGCAAGCCCGTGCTGTAGATAATATTCCTTGTACTCGATCCAGTCCAGATAATATGGAAGGTCTCTCCTGTTTTTAGCATTGAAATCGCGGGGTGGCGGCACTTCATCAAACGAATCATAATCTGTTCTGTATGCGCTGTTCAACCGCTCGATGTCCCTGTATTTTTCGTTTAAGAACCGCAGATATAGAAGAATCGCGCCGGTTGAGTAGTCGTGGTCATACGGCTGGGTGCGCAGGAAGAAGGACATCTCGTTGTCTGCCTGAACAGCGATTACGCAGCCGTGCGGATGGAGATGGTCTCTTATGATCGGGCAGACACGATCAAAATATATGCCAACTTCCTGATAAAATTTTTCCGATGCATAACTCGGTACAGGAAACATCCTTGGAGGCGATGGGAATACCACTGGTGTGCCGTCGGAAGTGACCGATTGAACCATGGGATCCTCCAGAACCCGCTTTGGAAACCCGAAGTACGTGATCTCGGAGTTGACATGCGGACCCGGACGAAGCAGCACACGCAGATCCTTATCCTCACAGAGCGTTAAGAATGCGTCCAGGTCGTAATCAGGGTTGATCTCACCAAAATCAAACTCTCCCGGGGATATTTCGTGAACATCCCATGGTATGTAAGTGCAGATGACTGAAAACCCCATCTCACGGACTCGATCGAGGATTTCATCCCATCGCAAGCGTTCGAGCCTCCAGTAATGGACACTACCGCTCACAAGAAGCGTTCGTTCGCAATCAAGATAAAAACCCCAATTCCGTGCCGTCAGTGCCATATCACTTGCGTATGCCAACGTATTCCCGCAGATCAGCGACTCTGAGTCTCTTTGTGAGTCGGTCCATCAATGTCGAATCCAGTTTCCAGCCAAGATCCAGTTGTGCGTAATAATAGACCGTTCCGAGAAGTCCCATCGATTTCAGACGTCTGGATGAATTCGTAACTTTTATGTGAGGAAATAACTTCACATCTCCGATCTTGTGTATCCGTCTGCTGAAGTCCACATCCTCGAGCAGGACATTTCTGTATCCACCGCACTCGGTGTATGCATCCCGCCGCACACAGGTGTTAAAACCGGGAAGGGTGACAGAGAGCAATTTATCGCGCATCAGAAAATACTTGTTGGCGACAGTCTCTGCAAGTTTTATCTGCTCTGATTGTTCTGAGAACTCAAATCCGGTTGAGAATGCGACAAGATCGGGATCGGCCTTGAATGTTTCGTAGACATAAGCAAGGTAGTATCCGGGTATCACGGTATCTGCGTCGATGAATATGAAATATCTGCTGTTCTTGCTCGCATTCATGGTTCCAAAGTGTCTGCCTGCCCCAATCCCGTGCTCTTCACAGTGAACCACCAGGTTGGTGTACTGTTCTGCGATATCGAGACTTCCATCCGTACTGCCGCCATCGGACACGATCAGTTCGTACGGTATGTTTGTGTTCTGGTTTGCGATCGATTCAAGCGTCGCCTCGAGGTAGTTAGCCTCGTTTAAGACCGGAACTATGACCGAGATATCAGGTTCCATGATCAGATTCTTGGTGCCAGATACACTTTAAACGTTGAGATGGTGGTGCTACATCTGCCCGTGCCTGAAAATCGAGTGGAGAAGCCAGAACCTCATCATTCCGGCGCCGAGAAACTAGGGTGATGCCGATTATCAGGTGTGCCACAGAGGGCGATTTACATGCGAGGAGGCGGCACCCAGTCTTGTTTCAGTTCCTCTCAAAACAAGTTACTGCTAACAATCCTGCAATTGCGGATGTTGTTTCGAATCCGGACATTTTTTTATCGTACCACGAAGCTATGTGCCATCTGTTCTGGTCGTCATCGTTAGTTTTCATATCAAGGAGCAATCCGCCTATTTTATCCATTTCGGCGGCTTATCGATCACACAATACGCAGAAGTCCTACCTTTACCGTCCGTGCTCTGGTGTGCTCGCAGCAGGCGATGGGGCGGCGGGAGCGTCTCGCGTCGTGATGCCACAGGCGGATGCGCCGCCGGGGGGATGCGTGGAAGCGCAGACGGAGTGAGGGTAGGCTGGCTGCCGGTGTGCAGGCGGGGCTGTGGGCGGAGATATGCCGCCCTTGGTGATTCACAGAAGAGGGGGCACACCATGTCGCCAATTTGATGAACGAATAACACCACCTCAACAAAACAGTGGCGACGGGCACAGATGACGATGATGTGTAATTCCATCGTTAAACGTTACGCATCTTCAAAACGGATCGTTTGGTTTTTCCTGAAACATATTTCAAATTGGTCAAAGACGCCCTCTCTGCCCAAAAGGAATGGAACATCCTCTATCAATGCAATTGCAACTTCAGTATTGAACGTCTTTCCGGCAAGTCTTATCCTAACCCTTTTTATGACTATCGGAAGTTTGCCATCTCCAATTCCCCTTATATCCTTGATATCTTCTTCTTCGATGTGAATATCCAGCGCTGTTACGAATGACATCGGAAGCAGTGTGATATTCGCACCCGAATCGATGTATGCCAGTACCTGTGTCCAACCGAGTTTTGGTCTCCACTTCAAATTCTGCAACTGGTCTGCAAACATCGCCAAAGAGTCTTGATTGCTCTTTCTGATACGGAAATTCCATCAGATCACCTGAAGTATCAGCGCATCTTCCTTTGGCACAAACGCCAGAACCGGATTTTTATCAGGAAATCTCTTTTTAGCATCCTTCAAGATGGCTATTGCGTTATCACCACTGGCAACCACTTCTGTTCCGATTATTGCGATATGTTTTCCTCTGAATTTCTTTAGTTCCTCTGGGAACGATGCGAACCATTTCAGTTCTTCATGCATTTCTCCACCCCTTTTGGCAATAGTGTTCGTGGGTTTTGTGTTTGCGATGGTATACGGTTTGCGGCTCGGGCGCTCTCGCATCTTCGCCGCCCCCCGCTGCCCATTCGTGCTGTGTGTGCTTGCAGCAGGCGAGCCGGGCGACGGGGCCACGGCTTTCTCCTAAAAATGTGTCGATCTTCACATGCATTATCCCACGTTTGC
>JAGGRW010000027.1 GCA_021159385.1 Methanosarcinales archaeon | reverse complement strand
CACCCAGTGTGCTCTTGCAGAGACCCTCGCGATCGAAAAGACCGTCGAGAACACTGATATCAATGTCGGCGACGACGTAACGATCCTGCTCAGGTTCACAAACCCGTTCGGAACCGAAATCCCGATACGGCTCGTCGATAAGAATGTGCTTGGGAACAACGGACTCGATATCCAGTGCCTTGAGCGAACTCTTCCCCCGCAGAGGGAAACGACGCTCGCTTATGACCCAATCAAGCCGTACGCGCCCGGAAGCTACACGCTCGAACCGGCAACGGTTACATACACCAATCCCGAGACTGGCAAGGAGGAGACTGCAACCTCAAACACCCTCGAGATCACAGTCAATGGCACAGCAGCGCAGGGGCAGGCGCAGGCACAGGGCATAACAACGATCTACGAGTGCGGCGGGCAGAGCATGCGCTCGACATCCTACAGTTCGGGAAGCTCGATGAGTGTTCAGATCGGAGGTTCGGCGGGAACCGGATGGGGAAAGCAAAGCCAGCAAAGCCAGCAAAATCAACAGGAAGGAGATCCCGGGGATCTGGTACAAAATAACCAGATGAACCAGAATATCGGTGCAATCAAGGAGGAGATGCAGAAGGAAATACAGAAACAGCAGCAGATGGGGGATGAATTTAAGAAACGGATCGCAGAGAACCCGGAGTTCCAGAAGAAACACCAGGAATTGCTGGATGAGGGCTACAATCTCACGAATGCATCATTTGATCCTGTCTCGAACAACACAGGCGACTTTACGCTTGGATACCGGAAACCGGATGGTGAAACGGCGCACCTCGCCGGAGCGATGGAGAACGGGACGATGCAGGAGTTGATGTCGCGGACGAGCGAGGAAGAGAAGGCGATCATGGATGCGCTTGCGCAGGATCCCGAGTTTCAGCGGCTGGATGAGCAGATGAGGCAGAATGGTTTTGAGAGGGGGGCTGCTGCGTTTGATCAGCTCTCGCAGAACCATACAAAGATAACAGTCCCTTACGAGGGCGGAGGCGGAGGTGGTGAGGAAACGGGCGAAGGAGAGGATGGAAGAGATGGGAGGGAAGCGAAGATGGCGATTTGTGCAGATTATATCAACGGGACGATCGAGAACGTTACAATCGTCGGCGAAGATGAAAAGAGAAGCTATTCGTGGTGGATTCTACTGCTCGCCCTGATCCTGTGTGCTGTGTGTGCTGCTGGCTGGTTCGGCTACAGAAAGTATCTTGTTGGCGGTTCCGAAGTGCAGATGGTAGATATGCCCGTGAAAATGGATTATATCACGAAAGCTATGGAGATGCTGGCGGAATCAACCGATCTCTTCGAGCGCGGAGAGGAGAAGAGGGCGTACATGAAAGTTTCAGAGGCGGTGAGGTTCTATTTTTCGCACAGGTTTGGCGGGAGCAGGGAATTGACAAGCGCAGAGACCGTGCGCCTGATGAAGACGAGCGATCAGAACTTCCTGAAGGTCAAGGAATGTCTGGACCGATGCGGACTCGTCGAATTTGCGAGATTGCAGCCGGACGCGGCGGATTTTTGGGAGGTGGTCGAGGTCGCGGAGGGGTTGATCAGGTAGCACCGAAAGGTTGCTCAACATGACTGGCACCAAAGATTTTATATCACCTTCTTCCTCATATTGACTCGAAGCGAACTACCGCAAAGCGCAGCCCGATAATGTAGCGGTCAATCATCTGGGGCCCTGGATCCCAGAACCTCGGTTCGAATCCGAGTCGGGCTATTCGATGGAAATTGGCGAAACAAGAGAGTTAATCGAGAAATATGCGCTCCAGAATGCCATAAAGTACAAAAAGCCCCCACAAGCCGGGGCAGTGCTTGGCAAAGTACTCGGAGAACACCCTGATCTGAGAAAGAATGCGAAAGAGGTCATGTCTCTTGTTAGTGCGGTTTTATCCGGATTGAAAGGCGACCCCAAGTCATGGGCGGAGCGGCTCAGGGAGATTGCGCCCGAACTGATAGAGGAGATCTACGAGCGGAAGCAGCCGAGCAAGGGACTCCCGGATCTTGAGATCGAGCCGGGTCGCCGGGTTGTTCTACGTTTTGCTCCGAATCCGAACGGTCCTGCAACGATCGGGAGCGTTCGTGGCATCGTTGTCAATTCCGAGTACGCACAGAGGTACAATGGCGAGTTCATACTGCGGTTCGATGACACCGACCCGAAGACGAAGGCGCCGCTTCGTGATGCATACTCGTGGTATCTTGACGATTGCGAGTATCTCTGTGCGGTTCCTGACCGGGTGGTCTACGCGAGCGATCACCTTCCTGCGTATTACGAATACGCAAAAAAACTGATTCTTATGGGCAAAGCGTACGTTTGCCTCTGCGAAAAGGATGTTTTCAAGCGATACAAGGACGGGAAGGTGGCGTGCCCGCATCGGGATTCCGACATCGACACAAATCTCGAACGCTGGGAGCAGATGCTCGATCGTGAGTGTGGGTATCGGGAGGGCGAGGCTGTGCTGCGCATCAAGACTGATATTACGCACAAGGACCCTGCCATGCGGGACTGGGCAGCGTTCCGGATAATCGAAGCCGCACACTCGCGACCTGAAATCGGAGATCAGTTCAGGGTCTGGCCCCTGCTCGATTTTGAGTCCGCGGTCCTGGATCACGTTCTTGGTGTTACGCACATCATACGCGGCAAGGACTTGATCGACAGCGAGCGGAGGCAGCGCTACGTCTACGATTATCTGGGCTGGGAGTACCCATTGACCATGCACTGGGGCAGGATGAAGATACACGAGTTCGGGCGGTTCAGCACGAGCGCAATTGCTGCTGCGATTGCGGACGGGAAATACACCGGATGGGACGATCCACGCGTCCCGACGCTCCGTGCGCTCAGGAGGCGGGGCATAACAGCTGTTGCGATTCGCAGGTTCATGATCGATCTCGGAATCAGCGAAACCGACATCAGCCTCAGCCTCGACAACCTTTATGCGGTCAACCGCAAGATCGTTGACCCGACAGCAAACCGGTACTTCTTCGTCTGGGAGCCGGCCACGATGTCAATCGAGAACGCGGTTGCAATGGTCGCGCAACCGCTGCTCCATCCGGAGGGGGACGCTGTGCGGGAGATTCCAGTTGGATCCACTGTATCAGTTTGCAGAACCGACATCAAAGGGCTTGGAGTGGGCGATAGGCGTAGGCTCAAGAACATGTACGACATCGAGGTCGTGAGTGTCGAGCCGCTCGTTGCAAAGCGCATCGGCGGCGATCACGGCGAATGGTGCGCAACCGAGGAGAAGCCGAGATACCCGATAATCCACTGGGTCCCGGATGAGCGCGCTCGCGTCGTTGATGTCGTGGTGCGTGCGCCGGATCAGACGTACGAGGGCGTGGGCGAAGCCGGAATTGTTTCGGAAGAGGGAAATGTTGTTCAGTTCGAGCGGTTCGGGTTTGTCCGCATCGATAGCGTGGATGTGGAGAAGAGGCGCGCTGTTGCCTATTTTGCGCACAGGTGAGGTGGAACTCGTTGCCCGAATGACGACACAGAAGAGATCCTTTTCTGCGAGTGCAAATGGAAGAGTCTCAGCAACAATAATGCATCCGAAATCATTGAAAAGCCGAAAGAAAAATCAAAGTACGTTGAATGGAACAACAGCGAAAGGAAAGAGTATTTCTGCGTTGTTGCAAAGAAAATCGAGGACAAGAAGCGATTCAGGGCGACTGGGTGTATGGTCTTTGACATTGACGATCTCTGACCTTCGGAAGAAGAAAAGGCGTAACTGAGGTGTGATGGGTGTGGTAGATGCGATAGATGTAATACTGTTGTGGCTTGAAATGTGAGATACAAACATGGTATGACTGATGACGGAAGAGCAGGCAGATGACCAACTTGCCAGGACCTGCGACTGGCGCGACACCGTCAGAGGTTGCATCGAGGAATATCCATGAACATATCAGAGACGAAGATCGAATGGTCTGAGAAATACAGGCCCACGTCGCTCTCCGAGATCGTGGGCAACGGCAAACCTGTGAGCGACCTCTGCGCGTGGGCTAAAGAGTGGCGTAACCGCGCACCCGACAGGAAGGCAGCGATTCTCTACGGCAAGCCGGGCATCGGCAAAACAACAGCCGCTCACGCACTTGCGCACGATCTCGGCTGGGAGGCAATCGAACTCAACGCGAGCGACCAGAGGACCGCAACAGCGATCAAGAAAGTCGCGGGAATGGCGTCTGAGACTGCAACGATTGGCGGCGGCATCCGGCTGATCATACTCGACGAGGCTGACAACATTTATGGCAACGCCGACAGGGGCGGGGCGCGTGAACTTGTCAGGATCATACAGCACACGACGCAGCCGATCCTTTTGACTGCAAACGACCTGTACGGTGTTTCGCAGGGAATCAAGAACCTGTGCGTGCCGATAGCCTTTCGATCTCTACAGAGCAGGTCGATAGCACAGCTACTCAGGAAGATATGCCAGAACGAGGGGATCGCGTGCGATGCAGAGGCTCTTCTGAGGCTTGCGGAGAATGCACACGGCGACAGCAGGAGCGCGATAAACGACCTGCAGGCAGTAGCGCAAGGGAAAAGCAAACTGCATCAGGATGATGTGGTCGTATCGTCACGCGATTCGAGAGACACGATATTTGACGTTCTGAAGAAGATATTCAAAAAAAAAGACATCAAGGACGCGCTGAATGCGACGTACGACATCGACGAGACCCCGGACAGCCTGATCTCGTGGGTCGATGAGAACCTGCCTGCCCAGTACAGGGGCGGAGACATGGTATCTGGCTTTGATGCACTCTCTCGGGCTGACATCTTTCTTGGCAGGGTGCAGCGGCGCCAGAATTACCGGATGTGGCGGTACGCGGGCGCGATGATGACGTCAGGCGTCGTGGTCTCGAAGTCCCGTGAGTATGCGGGCGCACGGTTCATGCCGCCGTCGCAGTGGCGCAGGCTCGGGCAGACCAGAGCGGCTCGCCAGATGCGGGATGCGATATCCGGAAAGATCGGTCTGCGGTGTCAGGTTTCGCAGAGATATGCGCGTCTTAACCTTCTCCCGTTCGTGAAAGGACTTGTGTCGGATCGGGATTATGCGGTGCGCCTTGCGGCGTGGGCGGGTCTTGATGTGGGCGAGATCGCGTACCTGACCGGCAGCAAGAAGGGTGCATTGAAGGTGAAGACGATCTATCAGGAAGCGCAGACTATGTTTGAGGCGGGGATCGCAGAAGAGATCGAGATCTTTGGCGGATTCGGTCAGCAGGGTCAACAAGGTCTTCAGAATGCGGCGGCAGATCTGAAGCCGGAGAAGCCGAAAAGGGCGCCGGTAGCGTTGGCAGAGGAGTTGGAGAAGAAGCAAGAGAAGGGGACAGAGAAGGAGCCGAAAGAAGCTCTCAAGAAGGCGCAGACATCGCTCTTTGATTTTTGATGCAAGCAATGTGATTCGGACAAGATTGGTAGTTTATTAATAATATGCTAGAAATTAAAGATATTGAAAATTGGGTACTGTGGAAACAAATATCAATGAGTGATAGACAATAATGCCATACGGTGGATGATCATGATAAGTGAAATGGATAAACGGATTATTACCCATTGTGCGGAAAAATACAAAGTTTCTTCCGTTTATCTATTTGGGTCGTCATTGGATAAGGGTGGTGAGCCTAACGATATTGACCTGGCAGTGGAAGGAATAAGACCCAAAATCTTTTTTAAATTTTATGGTGAGTTGATGAGAAAATTATCCAAACCTGTGGACCTTGTAGATTTATCTAGAAAATCATTATTTAATCAAATAATAGAAGAAAAAGGAGTTAAAATCTATGGATGAACTGCTTCGAGAGGTTCAGGCTGAAAAAGAATATGTTTTAGATACATTCCGAGCATTAAACGAAGCATTGCAGCGAAAAGAAAAGACCGTCGTTGAGTTAGCTACCATCTCCGCATTTCTCCAAAACACGTACAATGGAATAGAGAACATACTTAAGAGAGTATTAAAATTTAAGGGAATATCCATCCCGGTATCAGGATCCTGGCACAAAGATTTATTGAATCTATCGGTTACTAATCAAATAATTTCACTTGAACTTTCAAAGAGACTCGATGAGTATCGTGCGTTTCGACATTTCTTCATTCACGGATACGGTGTACTGATAGACAAGGAAATAATTGATGCCGCTTGCCGAGAGTTTGCCAGATTTGTGGAAAGATTTTGAGTTTGAGATAGGTATATTTATGGAATCATTTAAAAATGAACATTCTTCAAGTGAATAAATAAATTTCAACGGGACTTACCGAAAATAGGCACAAAATTAATCTACCATGACAAAGAAAGTTCAGCAGGCGGTATATCTCCCTTTGATAGAACTATAACTGAAATAGTTGAAAATACAAATGTATGTATTGTTTGTCCTTATATTAGTGTAGGATATCTTGGTAGAATCACCCAATCGGCTAATACATGGCATCTTATTACAGATGTCGAAGAATGGATAGTTTCTCATCTGATTGAAGAAAAAGAACAAGTATGTGAGTTGCAAAGATGGTTTAAGGAATTGTGGATCGGATCAGAATCAGTAAAAACTCAAGATCACATAATACCGGATAAAAAAAATTCGCTACGCTTCACCCATATTGCCTTCGACAACTTCCTTCACACGCGAAATGATGGGTAAGATGTTAGATATGTGAGTGCTCAGAGCTATTTATCGAAGAACACACTCCTATCCACCCCACATCCACCCACGTTCATCCCACCCCTCTCCCCTTCAGATACTCCTTGATCTCACCCACAGTATACGTCCCGTAATGGAATATGCTCGCTGCAAGACATGCATCCGCCCCACACACAAACGCCTCATAGATGTGCTCCATTGTTCCGACGCCGCCTGATGCGATCACAGGAATATCCACGGCTTCAGCGATCGCTTTTGTCACAGGAATGTCATATCCGTCCTTTGTCCCGTCCCGGTCCTTGCTTGTTAGCCGTATCTCGCCAGCACCAAAGTC
>JAGGRW010000156.1 GCA_021159385.1 Methanosarcinales archaeon | reverse complement strand
AGTTTTCTTCGGAACAATGAATGTTCATCTGCTTGGAAAGTCTGGTAAGTTGGTTTTGGATTGGTAGGGTCTACCATAGTAGAACAACTCTAAATCCGTCACCCGATCCCAGGCGGCGGTGGTTCCGCATCGTGCGATCCCGCGACGCCCGGGCGCACGCTGATGTCAGTGGCGACAGCCGCGCCACCTCACAATCCTACCGAAGGTAGGATGTTTTTGATCAACCTTTTTGGAAAAAAGGTTGGCGCTCATGATCCTGCAAGCCGCAGTCGACACGATAGAATTATGATAACCCGGGACCCATCAAGTAAAGTAAATCCGGTCAGAGGATAGGAGGTAAAAATTATGAAGATACCCGAAGTAAAGAGGCCACCAAAGGAAATTCTGGCGAAGGTACAGTCTTTGAAAGATAAGAAAGGTATGATCGCAGCGATTGAGCCTGAGACTGGAGAATGGTTTTTAGGAAGAGATGTTCTTGAGGCTCTTAAGAACGGGCGGAAGAAGTATGTAAACGGGATTTTCTACTTTGTTCGCGTTGGTTACCCGTCTGCACATGCGCAGAAAGGAGGAATAAAACAGGTATGAGAACGCTCATCACCGGCAAAGTTGTAGATTTTGTCCCGACATTTGGCGCACACCTGGATGGGAAGTGTCTCATACTCAATGAGGAGGGGGATTTCGAGATCACTGTGGATACCGGTTTCAACGGTGGAATCGCTATTCCACTGGAAATAATGGACAAGATGGATATGGAATTTTTCGGATATGATACATTTACCCTTGCTACAGGCGACATTGTTGAACTTCCGATGTTCATGGGCAAAGTGATCCTCGATGATTACGAGAGCAAGACATGGTTTATCCCTGGAGATTCGCTACTCGGTATGGCGTTTCTTTCCACGGTCGGTTCGATATTGTGTTTCGATTTTGAAAATGAAACTGTGGAACTGAGACGATGAAGATATTCGATCGACCGCTCGATCGGGTTAGTGTACGTTCACGCGTCCATGTAACGGAGGTGGTTACTGTGCGCTACGAACCCGTACGCGGCGACCTCAACCGCGACGGCATCCTCACCCCCGCAGACGCCGCGATCGCGCTCCGGCTCGCAGCCGGCGGTGGTTCCGCCTCGTGCGATCCCGCGACGCTCGATGCTGCCGATCTCAACCGCGACGGGCAGGTCACGTCGCTCGATGCGCTCACGATCCTCAAGGCTGCGACTGATAACATAGACTTATAATCAAGATTGTTCAATTTCATCACATCTGCGAAGCATCGACAAAAGTCATACGAAAAAGCGATTACCGATGGTGCAAAAACAACCCGATGTGGCGAAAGTGTTGGAATACCTTATACCCCTAAAAATAGAGAAACTGGAAGAAGGCGGCTATCTTGCAACGAGCGATGCACTGCAAGGGCTCATCGCGCAGGGGCGGTCGATAGCAGAGACGATGGAGATAGCACAGGATGTTGCGAGAAAACTCGTCGAGTCTTATATCGAGCATGGTGATCCTCTGCCGTATGAGATTGAACCACCAAAGAAAGTTATGCAGGATGTTAAAATACCGATAAGTGTGGTTGCATGACGAGATTACCGTCCCTGACCGCAAGAGAGATCATCAGGAAGTTAAAGAGAGCAGGATTCGTCTTCGATAGACAAGCAAAAGGGAGTCATGAGATTTGGTACAATCCAATCACGAGGAGAAGAACTACGATTCCAAATCATCCGGGCGTGGATATTCCAAAAGGAACATTGCGGGCGATTATCAAAGAAGCGGGGCTTACTGTGGAGGAATTTTTGGAATTGTGAGTAACCCCGGCTTTCAGTATCTATGCACATCCGGATCGCATGCACGGGGTCTTCGCAACAGCATCGACCTCGACCGCGGCGGCACCCCCGCCCCCGCAGATGTATATGTTGCGCTCCAGATCGCAGCCGGCGGTTCCGTCTCGTGCGACACCGCAACATCCACCGCCGCTGATTGTCAGTGGCGATGGCAGTGTAACATCCCTCGACGTTGGATTTTGATTATGAGGTTGGTTTTGGCGCGTGTACTTGTTGCGGCAGCATCGGCGACACCAGTGGCAATAGCAAGGCATCAGGACTCGGAGAAGAACGCCCGGCAGACATGGCTATGATGTTAGCATTCGAGTTATCAGGCGAGCACGAGACGCTTCCGCGAAGCGAGGTTCTCGCATCTTGCGCCGCGCTCAAAGTCGAGCACGAGGTAGTCGGCAGTGGCGCGCAGTACCTGCTTCTGAGCGTGCACAACACGAGCGCAGACAACGAACTGCCCCACACGATCTCAGCAAGGCTTGCGATGACGCATCACATCCTATCTCTTCTTGTCAGGTGTGATGCGTCGGAATCAGCGATCCTCGAATCGATTCGGGATGCGGATATCACAATCCCGCGGAACGAGACGTTCAATGTCAGGGTGCGGCGGATGGCGGGCGCGCAACTATCCACAACACGCATGGAACGGCTCATAGGCGAGGTCATTTTTGAAGGAAACAGGGATGACGGGGTAAAAGTGAATTTAACCAGCCCAGACCACAGGTTTCGTGCAATCCTGACAAAAGACTCATGCATATTCGGAGAGGTTCTCGCATCTGTTGACCGAAGTCAATTCGAGGAGAGGAGGCCGCACAAGAAGCCATTCTTTTACCCGGGTGCGATTTCGCCGATCGTCTCCCGTGCCATTGTGAATCTCTGTGAGATCGGGAGTGGCGACCTCGTTCTCGATCCGTTCTGCGGAACCGGCGGCATACTGGTCGAGGCGGGAATGATCAGTGCGCGTGTGATCGGTGTCGACGCGCAGGAATCAATGATACGCGGAGCGGATGAGAATCTCATGTTTCATGGATTCAAATATCACTTGATCTGTGGAGACGCCTGCAAGCTCCCATTCCCGGATCGATCGATCGATGCAGTGGTCACTGACCCACCTTACGGACGGTCTGCCGTTGTCATGGCAGAATCGATCGTTTCGCTCTACAAGGGTGCCCTCTTCGAGATATATCGTGTGCTTGCGGTGGGGGGGCGTGCGGCTGTGGTATCCGATTTCGAGTTGCCGCAGAAATGGATAGATGAGGCTGGTGGGGTAGGCTTCGCCGCTTCCGAATTGTTCATGGAGCGGGTTCATCGAAGCATGACGCGGCATATCCTCGTGTTGTGCAAATGAAGCCATCCGAACCCTTCTGTTGGATCGACAAGTCATGATACAACGATTGGTATCGCCCTCTTCAACGAAACTATTATGTATCACAAAAGATCAAAATAATATCCATGACCATGTTAGATGGGACTGGGACGGCTATCAGTCGATTTGTCGAGTCGGAGATGATCATTTCGAGGGGGTTCATGGTATCTGCCCAGAAGATGTTCGGAAATGGATACAAAGCGATCATTCGGAATCTTTCGCATGAATACGGGGAGAGCATCATCAAGTATCTTGCGAATGGTGACGATCTTGACAGTCTCTCTGACACCGAGAAGCTTCAGTTGTTGTTTGAGCGTGGCATCATTGCTGACGCGGTAGATGTGGAACTTGATTGCGAGAAGTTGATATTGACAACAACATATTGCATGCACCATTCCGGCATAGACGTGCGTGAGAAGATCGGTATCCCGGCAACGAGGGTGTGTCCGGTCGGCATTCTTGGAACCTGCCTGATCCAGAACGTGCTCCACAGGGGCGTTGTGGGCGGGCGCAAGGACGCCGGAGCATACAATGAAACCGGAAAGTGTGTGATACGTTTTGATTTGGCAGAGGATTAGATCATGGACATAACAGAGATGTTGGGCAAGGTTTTATCAGACCTCACAAAGACCGGAGCAGTGGAATCGAGCGTAATTGCGAGCCGTGACGGGCTGCTCATGGTATCACAGATACAAAAAGGTGACGATGAGACGTTTGCTGCCATGTCCGCAACGATGCTCGGTGCTGCAGAGACTGCATCAACCGAACTGGAACAGGGAGTTCCGGATCGGGTGATCGTCGAATCGAACGATGGGAAACTGATCGCGGTTGGCGCAGGACCAAAGGCGCTTGTTGTGGTGATCACTCCAGCAGACGCGGGTCTCGGACTTGTTCTTGTGGAGCTCGGAAAAGCGGCAGAGAAGATCAAGAATATTCTTGGCTGAAGGCGATTCTCTTGTGGGTTGAACTGGACGGCTGGACTGCAAAACTCCGATTCTCTGCCTGCCACCTGATACCGCACCACCCGAAATGCGGGCGTCTGCACGGGCACACATACGCAGTGAGCGTGAAGATACACGGGAAGCGAACCCGCGAGCAGGAGTTTGTGATCGACTTCGAACTCCTGAAAGAGACGGTTGCGGAGCTGTGCGCTCGCCTCGATCACCATGTAGTCATCGCAGCGAATGATCCACGTCTGCGAATCACAGAAGATGGCGACAACACCGCGATCGCGATCGGTGAGAAGGTGTACAGTATCCCAACCTGCGACATCGCCTTCCTTCCGACCGACTCAACGAGCGCTGAGAGTCTCTCCCTATACTTCGCATCCGAACTCGCATCCCTGATCGGTAGTGGCGCAAGCGGGGACATAAGCAAAATCGAGGTGAGAATCGACGAGGGGCTCGGGCAGGGCGCTGGATGCGCGCTTGTGATTAGGGCGGGAAATGAGTGGGTGGAGGCTGACACATGAAGATACTGTGCTGCTACAACGTAAACATCGACTCGGTCGGAACAATCGACGGAGATCGGGTCACAGATTACCTCAAAAATCACGTTAAAAGTAAAAGCCGCGAGATCGGAGATCTTCCTGATCGGATCAGCAACATGACTGACTTCCTCGCGCTTCTGCTCGCACACACACGAAACGGAACCGGTGGCGAGTATCTGCTCGAAACACCTGATGCGATCAGCGAATCGTCGCTTCTGATCCGGGATGGGGTGGGACCAGTACAACGCCTCGGTGGAAACGCCGGAATCGCCGCGAGCACCCTTTCCGCGCTCGGTGCGACGACTGTGATTCCGAATGTGGCGTCCCTATCGCAGACGCAGGCAGACCTGCTTTGCGGGGATGCGATACGTATTCCGGTTGAGAGAGATGGCGAGATCATTCTATTAAAGCCCCGCGATGCCGTCAGGGGAGACGAAGATGCCATACACTACGTCTTTGATTTTACGAGAGGGACAGAGGTCAGATCAGCAGGCGAGGTGATCGTTGCGCCGGATAACAACCGGGTCATAGCGACGTACGATCCGAAGAACATTGCAATGCATATCGATCCCGCGTTCAAGGAGTTCTCAGACGCGCACATCGAAGAGATGGACGGTGTGCTGGTCTCCGGTCTCCATCTGTTGCGCAGCAGGTATCCGGACGGATCAATATATCAGGATCACTTGAATCCAATTATTGATGAGTTGCGGAGTTGGAAATCGTCAAATCCTGATCTGGCCATCCATTTTGAGTCAGGGGACTTTCTGGATGGCGACATCTGCGACCACGTAATCTCCTGCGTCTCCGATGTCGTGGACAGCATCGGGATGAACGAGGATGAGTTTCTTTGCGGCGGGTTGGACGTTTCAGCGGAAAAGATCATCGAAGAAGCTGAACGATCGATCAACCGTCTCGGGGTCTCGCGGTTGTGCGTCCACACGAGAGATTTTATCGTAAGTATCTTCGAGCAAAGTTACATCGATTGCGCGTCCGAGATCGATGCGCTCTCGTTTGGCGCGTCCGCGTCCGCCGCGCGTGCTGAGACCGGGCGCGTGGATCGCGCGCTATCGGATGCTGTGATAAGTGGCATAAGTGGTATTACGCCGAGCGAGAAGGGCGCTCACGAATGCGCAATCGTTCAGGAACGTTTCGCTGGAAAGCGGATCGAAAACGGGGTGTGTGTTGAATTGGGTGAGTATTTAGCATGTGTCGTCCCATCGTTCTGGTGCGCGCACCCTGTGACGACGGTCGGCATGGGCGACACCATGACCGCAGCCGTGTTTCTGCGGGAACTTCTGAACCGGAAGCAGTAGCCTACAACCAAAACACGAATAAAACGAATTTCACAAATTACGCGAATGTTAAGGAGTCTCAGTAGCGATACTTCCTGTGGTATCCCCTCGGCGTTATGATCCTGTCGCCCCAGATTCTCGACTCACTATTCCCGATGATGATAGTCGTGTGCATATCCACGAAATCGTCGAAGTCGAGAACGTCATCGAGCGTGGTCACGATTGCGCTCTGCCCGTCCCTGTATGCATCCTTAACAAGCCCCACCGGCACCGATCCGCTTCTGTTCCTCCTGACAATCTCTACACATTTCCTGAAATTCGTATTCCGGTTCCTGCTCTTCGGGTTGTACAGAACGATCACGAAATCGGCTGCCGTCGCACCCGAAAGCCTCTTTTCGATGTCCTCCCACGGCGTCAACAGATCGCTCAGGCTAACGCCCGCAAAATCCCCTGTTATAGGTGACCCGAGGATGCTCGCTGCTGCACTCGCTGCAGTCACGCCCGGAATCACCGCAATCTCGATATCTGCGGCTTCTTTCTCTGCGATCTCCAGTACGATTCCTGCCATACCGTAAATTCCGGCGTCCCCTCCGCTGATGATTGTGACTACATCTCCGCCGGACGCCAGTCCCAGAGCATCCCTGGCGCGGGCGATCTCTTTTCCCATGGAACTGGTTATAATCTCCTTTCCGGAGAGCAGGGGTCTGATCTGGTCGAGATATGTGTTGTTGCCAACGATGTACCGCGACTCTGATATCGCCTTCTGTGCTGCAACGGTCATCATCTCCGGATGCCCGGGACCAATGCCAATTATGTACAGTTTGCCGCTTCCGATTGCCATATCCTGCTATCTCAACCCGCCCTCTCTTATGTGCTTGTATGGCGTCGGTAGCGTGCCGGTAGCGAAACCTTTATCTGCTAAACCTCTAACCTATAGATGGTAACTCATCATGTTACGTGATTTATGATGCATATAGCAACCAACGTTGTTATAGAAGGGTGAAGAGCGAGATCATCGTATCTCGTTCGATGAAACCGTGTATACGTTCGATCTGGACGCTTACTGAATTAGTAAGACGGATTCTGGTAATTATGCCATTTGGT
>JAGGRW010000046.1 GCA_021159385.1 Methanosarcinales archaeon | reverse complement strand
TCGTATAACATATTTATTTTTATTGTATTATAAAAATATCCAAAAATTAAGTTGCTGAGACACTACGACGATACGCCGCTACACCCCCCACTACCCCTGATACCCCTGATACACGCCGCAATATCCCTCAGTCTCACTCGCAAGCCCCATAAAGAGGAGCTGGATAATCCGCGCACCCCGCTTCAGCCGGAACCCGTGCACGTTCCCGACCAGAAGCAGACACTCGCTTTTGCCCTCGTATCCCGAATCCCAGACCGCGGTCTCCACACTCGCCCCGCACCGCAGGAGACTCGATCTCGGTCGCGCGATCGCTATCACGTCTTTTGGGATGTGTACGACCTCTCTTGAGATGATCTTGTAGCTGCCAGCGGGAAGATCGATCCAGCCGTCGTCGTCAAACGCAAGTTCGGTGCATTCCGGGAGCGCACGCTCGGAATTATCAAAAGCAATCGTCCCCCGACCAACAAATGCAAATATCCGGTCGAGTGTGAGTTCACAGCCGTTCACCTGCACCTGGATCTCGGAATCGATCATATCCTCTACAAGTGGCGGATCGAGCTTCAGTAGTTCACAAATCTCGTTCTTTGATAGAATCATGGGATTATCCTTTCTCCTCTCTTGATTTCAGTTGCTCGCCAACGAGCGAGTCCGCAGTCGCAAGAAACGCATCTGCCGCCCCCTTCGGAACCGCAGCCCCTGCTGCTATGCTGTGCCCGCCGCCCCTGCCGCCCGCAGCAGACGACGCAACCCTGAGCACCTCCGCAAGATCGAGCCCGCATGCGATCATGTCCTTTGTGCCTCTGGCTGAGATCTTGATCCGGTCATCGCTCTCGTTCAAGACGATGCATGGCTTCTCCGGGTACAGGAATCTCGTGACCGTGCTTGCGATTATGCCTGTCGCTTCGGCGTCATGGAGGCGTACGCACGTTATGTGGTCATGTTGCACGATTCCGGGTTCCGCTTCCCTCACATCCTTAACAAGCGTGCGCTGGTACTCAACAGCCGCCCTCGCTGCATGAGAAACGCCAGCCCGGTCTCGCAGGCAGAGCGAGAGCGCAAGCCCGAGTTCGTTTAAGCGTGAGCACGCATGGAGAGCCGACACAAAGTCATCTGCATTCGGGATCACCTCATGCGAGAGCAGATAGACGTCGCCTATGAGTGATTCGATCGCGTCAGGGCTGCTTCGCCGCAAGAGCTTGAGTGTGAGCGCGGTTGCAAGTCTTCTTGACGTTGGCTCATCCATCTCGCTCAATCTCCCGCTGACGTTGATCTCCTTAAGAAACTCGTTCACCTTCGCGGCGTCGCCTGTGAAATCGAGGTAGATCTCGCTGTTTCGCTCGAGCAGATCCGCGATATCCCCGTCCCCGATCCGCAGCCCTTTCGTGACAGTTATCGCGCCGCTCTCTATGCCGTCCTTCAGAATGTCCGCATTTGCCCCTGTCATCAGTTGTTTGTCGCCGATCGCGCCCGCGATCGCAAGCCCGGAGAGGTCGGTGTTCCGCTCACTGAGCCCCTTTGCAACCTCGTAAACCGCGCCAGATGCTGAGAGCTCGAATGCGCCGTCGATTCCGACCAGATGCGGGTTCACATGCGGGCACCGGAGCTCGCCGACCGGTATGTGGTGGTCGATCACAAGAACGTCGCCCGAAACCTCATTGACGAGATCGGAATGCCCGCTTCCCATGTCGCAGAAGATCGTGAGCACGCCGCCACCTCCGTCACCACCCCCATCACCACCTTCGCCCCGATCCCCATCACCCTCTCCGCGATCGCTGTTGTGCGTTTCATTCAGCCTCTTCACGAATTCGTGGTCAAGCTGGCTTATGATCGTCGTCTGAAACCGCTTCCCCATACGGTAGAGGACGTGGCACATAATGCCCGCAGCGGTGATCCCGTCTGCGTCATGGTGCGATACGACCCGTGCAGCCGCGTGATTGCGGATCGATTCGGTTGCGCCATCTATGTTCAATTTCTCGATCATGCCACCATAACCTCGACAGGATACTCGATTTCCATGCAGTGGACTTAATATCCACAGCACATAACTATTCTGCACAAGCCTGTGCCCGCAGCCCACGTGCCCACGCAGCCCATGCGGGTGGAGCAGGCATCGATCCGAAAAACCGCTTTCTGCAAAGCCGGTCAAGGAATTACCATGATCTTCCCGGACGAATACAAATCCGTGGGTGCGGTTCGCACCGATGAGACGTTATCAGAGGCGCATCGTGAGCTTCTGCGGCGCAGCACTCTTGCGACCGCAGAATCAGACATTTACTTCCTCTCACAGTACCTGCTCCTCTTCGCATCCGACGGCTGCGCTGTTTATTCCGTTACAACCGATGGCGAGGGTTTATTCAGGAGGGTCACCTCGCTGACACGGATCGCGGCAGGCTCTGAAGTCGTAGCGTACGATACGCTTGTAAACCTGCATAACCGGACCGGACTGGTGCGATTAGCCAGGGAATTTTGCACAGACGTGGTCAACACAGTGATCTTCAAAAGCGTGGATCACCACCTCACATTCGTGCACAAACCCGACATGGGCACAATGATCGAGATCGATGTCCTTGATCTGGTCCCGCCCGATCCGGGCTGGCTCGTGTACATGATCGGGCAGCTCGAAGGCTGCCTCCTCGGCGAACTCGGCGTCGTCTTCACGCACAACATCTTGGACCTGCGGCAGTTTGAGAGCGATTCTGCGGTCTTCCCCTGCTTCACATCGGGTCTGCGCGGGAGATACCTCGACAGCGAGGAGATCACAGAGCCAGCCACGCTCTTCGGATGCGACATCTCGAAGATGATAATCGAGGAGCGTTTTTCCGACCTGAACTACGAGTTTCACAACATCTGCTCGGTGACGTCGCACGCATACTCAATCACAAAGCCGTTCATCGCACGGTGCTGCCAGTCCGAGCGGGCAGGGCTCATCAGAAAAAACGGCATCGACGGCGTTGTCGTGCACTGGGCTGCGTCCGGCTACGAGATCGCGGATGCGCTGCGGAGTCTGGTCAATAAGATACGCAAGACACGATCATGATAATCGGGATAACAGGCACGCCCGGAACCGGGAAGACATCTGCGTGCGCTCTTCTTACGGATGCGGACATACTTGACCTGAACAAGTTAATCAAGAATGAGGGGCGTAATCTCGGAATCGATGAAGAGAGAGATTCCCTGATCGCTGACATGGATGCGGTCTCAGACCGTGTTCGTGAGATCGCACGTGTGGGGGCGGGGTCTGGAGTAGGGGGCGTGGGAGAAAACCTCATAATCGAGGGGCACCTCGCCCACCACATCTCAGATATCGCAATCGTCCTCCGCCTCTCGCCCGATGAACTCGAGTTGCGCCTGAAAGAGCGCGGGTACTCTGAAGCCAAGGTTCAGGAGAACGTTCTCGCAGAGACGATCGACGTCATCCTTGTTGAGGCTGTGGAGTGGTGCGAACGCGTCTATGAGATCAACACGACCGGCATGACCGTGGAAGAGGTCGCCTGTGCGATCAGGGAGATTCTTGATGCGATCGGTCGCGGGATTGTAATCGATGGGTACCAACCCGGGTCGGTTGACTGGATGTGATGGATGGTGGTGGAGAAGAGGGCTGCCTTCCGGAATTGCGGTCTGCGGAGGGGACACTTATGGAATGTCGAGAGATCGCCGCCCAGATGTACAATCCAGAAGAAGGGTCAGAGAATTGCGCTTGAAGTGATAGAGTTCGATGCCCGGAATCTGCGCGATCGACACATCCCGCCCGGAGCGATATCTGCTATCCAGTCGGTGCAGATGGGACAACCTATAACGCGATCCGCCCGGCTGCCACCTGCTCGTACGGATCGTAGCCGCACGATATCGCACGCTTCTTCTCATCTGTAGAGCACAGTGCAAGGATATCCGAATTCTTTGGTAGACTCGGGAGTTTATATTTTGCGCTGACCGTCTTCTTCGCGGCATCAAGCTCGCGATCGCTCGTTATCTCGTGATTCAGGATCTGCAGAAGGATCTCACGGCAGGCTGGTTCGAACATTTGTGTGTGCTGTAATCGTTCCGGTGTTGTCGTAAAGCTGTTGGGCGTTGGCAGAAAATGTCTCAATACCTGCCTTCTCCCGCGACAAGATTCCCTGACGCAGCACACCATCCGTCCTGCGCTCCTGTGAGCGTCACGCCGACATAGTCCCGGTACTTGTTGCCAGACCATCCGTAAACCCACCAGATGTTCTCTCCTGTAAACTCGATGCGAATCGATACTTCCGCATCGGCTGATGCCGTGTAATTCGCATAAAATGCGCTCTCGTATTCATAGCACGCAGGAGGCGTCCGGTCTTCGGGATGTGGCATCCTGTAAACCGAGCGGGTAAGGTTGTACTTCGGAGTGAGCATTGGCTCGTTTCCAGCCGGGTACTTTGTGTTTATCCCGTGATCCGCCTGTACCCTCACCGAAACCTGTTCGGACACATGCGTCTGAGCCGGGCAGGAAAGCGCGTCCGGACCGCACTCTTCTCTTGGCAACGGCACCGGGGGAGGTGCGCGAAGGTCAGGAATTATTTCCTCTGTGTGTATCTTCAGCATCGTCCCGTGCTCTGTCTCGACGAGGTCGCAATCCCACCCCTCCGGTTTCGAGGCGTTTTCACATAAGATCTCTTCCCCGATCTTCGAGCCATCTTCTGATATGGGCAGCGGTACGTAAAATGTTGCGTTGTGCAGGACAAAATCCGTTCTTACTGTAGCCGCATAGCGGTATTCGCTTCTGTACGTATCCTCATACATGTTGTGGGTGTGATACATCCAAACACATGCGAGCAGCAGTATTACGGCAAGCATTCCGATCCCGAGTTTCGTGAGCGTTCTCATACTCTCAACCTCTTTCACTCATGCCTCAAGGCATCCACAGGATTCATCTTCGCAGCCTTGTACGCTGGAAACACCCCTGCGATCAGACCGACCCCGACAGAGACACCGAATCCGACCAGGATCAGCGAGACCGGAAAGACGTTGGGAAGCCCGATCAGATCGGTTGCGCCGTAAGCTCCGACAACTCCAAGGAGCGAGCCAAGCATTCCGCCAAAGAGCCCGACTACCGCCGACTCCACGACAAAGAGCGAGAGAACATCTGTGCTCGTGAATCCAAGCGACTTCATAAGCCCGATCTCCTTTGTCCGTTCGGTAACTGTTACGAGCATGATGTTTGCAATCCCGATCGAACCAACGACAAGCGAGATCAGCGCAACTGCTGTGAGGAGTGCGCCGATCGCGTCAGCCCATTTGCCTGTCATCTCCAGAAGTTCGATCTGCGTGGTTATCGTGTACGGTTTCGCATCATCATCGTCCATGTCACGTTTGGAGACCCCGAAGTTCCTTGCGAGCCGCTTATCCATCTCTTCTGCGGTTTCTTCCACTGTGTCGAGGCTGGCTGCTGATGCAAAGAATGCGCTGTAGTCGTTCTCTCCTGTTATCGCAATCATCGTATCGATCGGGATTAAGATGTCGTTATTCGGAGTTGCGCTCGGATCGCCGAAGAAATTGACCTCCTTTGTTATCCCTTTCACCTTGAATTTCCTGGTGACAGATGTCCCATCATCCAGCCGAAACGTTAGATCGATCGAGTTCTGCAAGCCAATCTTCCGGTCAAACTTCTCGTTTGCGACGTCACATCCAAGAACTACCGTGTACCGATCTTTGTCTGTTAAAAAAGATCCCTCACCCATCTTCATGTTACGAACCTCGTCACAGTCCGCGGAAACTCCCTCGACAGTGGCGATTCTGGACTCGGACATGTATTTTACCTCAGCAGAGCGCCATATTATAGGAGACACACCCTCAATGCCCGGCGTATTCTGTATCAGTTTCAGTTCGTTATCAAAGAAGAGATTATCTTCCTTTCCTTGAATGATGATGAAGTTCGTGCCGATCGAGCCGAGCTCGTCTGCGAAGTACTGGTTGAAGCTCGCACCGAGCGCGACATTGGCAACGACTGCTGCAACACCGATGATGATTCCAAGAGCGGTCAATGCAGATCGCATCCTGGCGCTCGTAATGCTGCCGATTGCGATCTGCGCCGATTGTACCGGGTTTATCATAGTGGTCAACTCCCTGGCTTTCGGTTTACGCGCCCCGTCTCCTTCTGTAATAGACGCCCGCTCCAACAACGACCACCAGTAGCAGCGCTGCACCGATCATGACCGTACTGGAATTGCCAGCAGGAACCACAGGCTCGATCTCGATCACCCGGTTGTTGATGACCCGCTCATGTAGGTTGTTGCCGTTTCGGTACTCGGAATAGAGATGGAGAGCAGCACTATCCGATGAATTTCCTGTAACCTCGCAATCGAACTCGATCGTGAAGAGTTCGTCAGGCTCCATTGTTCCGATAAAGTACTCAGTCGGCGTAAACGTGATGCCCTCTGCCCGCGGTTCGATGCTCACCGACGTAAACGTGCTTGAGTGCGTATTTGCGACGTCAAACTCGATCTTGCCCTCATCACAGGCGAGTTTCAGTGGCTTGGACGGAATGATCTTGATTCCAGCGGATTCGACCCTGACAGGAACGTCCCACTTTGCATTGTATGTGTGGGAGCTTCCTGTGAGCGCGAGCAACAGGTGCTCTGTCCCGCAATCCGCGTCATCTGAAACCAGTACGTTAAACGAGAGATCGATTGAGTCCCCTGGTCCGAGAACGCCCATATTCTGGTATGAGCCGGTCGTAACATCGATTCCGTCCGATCTGACGAGTTCTGCTTCATTTATCTGGGCATTGGTGTCGTAATCCTTCCCGTTAATAGTTACTGAGTACTGGGATGCGGTGTTTGTGAGCGTGATCATCACAGTACCCTGATCTCCGGGAATCAAGACTTCCGGATCGGTCTTTATCGCTTCGAGCTTGAGCGTGCCCCTGCTGTCGAGGGTATCTGTGCCCACCTTGATCTCAAAGTCTTTTTCGGACCATGTCGTGCCCTTCTCGCCCTGATACCGAATCGTTATCTCGTGGGTTCCGGGTTTTGCGTCAGATGCCACGAAGAGGCGGTATTCGTACATTGCTGAGGAGTCTGTCCCGATGCTTCCCTTGTTCTGGCGGGCATTGGCACCTGAGTCGAGTGTGAACGGGTATTTCGGCATGAGTTCGATTGTTACGTCCTCTGCTGTGCCGCCGCCCATGTTCTTCACACTCACCCATAGATCCACGTACTTCCCGATCTCTGCCGGGTATGGCTCGTATTTCGTGATATCTACCTTGAGCGCGCCCCCTGCCGCGGAGGCAGGGGCGATTGTGATTGCTGATGCGAGGATTGCGAGAACGATGAGATGTCGTATCTGGTTTGCGGTGCT
>JAGGRW010000144.1 GCA_021159385.1 Methanosarcinales archaeon | reverse complement strand
GTATTCGAGGAAAGTCAAATGACAAAACAAAGCTTCGCCGTATTAATCGAAAAGGATGAGGATGGCGTTTTTATTGGCACCGTCCCCTCACTAACGGGTTGTCATTCCTATGGAAAAACACTTGACGAACTCATGGCGAATATGAGGGAGGCAATTGAAGCACATCTTGAGGCTTTTGCAGAAGAAGAGAAGGCGCTGCCTGTTACCCGATTCGCGGGTGTTCAAGAGATAGAAGTAGAAGCGTAAAGGAATCGTTTTCGGATATAATGTAAACGCCCTTTAACAAGTCGCCCTTTAACAAGTCTTATTTTATACAGAAGTATATATGAAATTACCACTGATTTCCGGAGAGGATATGTGCAAGATCGTCTCAAAGTTGGGATTTTGGATGGTTCACCGAAAGGATAGTCATACGGTCTGGAAGCATGAAGATTGTAGAACAACTACCATCCCGCTACATTCTGGGAAAAAGCTGCCAAGAGGATTGATCAAGAAGATTCTAAAGGATGTGGAACTGCCAGTTGAAGATTATTTGAGGAGTAGATAGGGGATAACACGCTTGAACTCCAGAAGAAACACCACGGGGCGAGAATGGAGCAAGATAAAGAGCTTTACGAACGGCAGATAAAGATTGTTGATGCATAGATTGACAGGCTGGTTTACGGGTTGTATGGACTGACAGATGAAGAGATTGAAGTGGTGGAAGATGAATAAAACGACAATACTGGAAAGATTGGATTAATACTCATAAAAGGGGAAAGAAAACAAAATGCAAGCCGCAACACAAGCTATCGATATCCTATGTGAGGCGGGTCTTGGCGATTGTGCGGCACGTTTCATCGTCCTGATCCTGATGCTCCTCTAAAACCAACTATTTATAGGTCTCGCCTTCCTCGCCATCTTGAGCAATATGACCGCGCTCTTGCGTCTGTATCATGTGTATGGACAGACAAAGCATAAACGATAATTAGAGGTAACAATGGCAACCTGCACAGCACCCGGCAAGATATACCTCTTCGGCGAACACGCCGTAGTCTACGGCAAGCGAGCGATCGCATCCGCAATCAACCTCCGCACAACCGTAACAGTCGCAGAATCCGACCAGACGACAATCGCGTCCTCTCTCGGCACAACAGGCATCGATTACATAGTCCACCCATACATCTCGCGGTGCATCGAATCGCTCAGTGTCCCCGCGGTCTCAATTAAGATCGATTCCGAAATTCCAGTCGGCTCAGGACTCGGATCGTCTGCTGCTGCTGTGATCGCAACACTCGGTGCGCTCAACCACGAATTTGAGCTCGGAATGGACAAGACCGCACTCGCGAGGTCCGGGCATGCGATCGAGCGGGAGGTTCAGGGCGCAGCGTCGCCAACCGACACATTCGTCTCGACGATGGGCGGAACTGTCGTGATAACGCCCGGGGCGTCGCAGCCAGTGTCAGCGAAGTTGAGGCTGATCGACTGCAATATCGTGATCGGGGATACGCAGGAGTTCTCCTCCACAAAAGAACTTGTTGGAAACGTCAGGATTCTGCACGAGCGTTATCCGGCTGTCATGAATCCGATATTTGACACGATCGACAGTCTTGCAGAGATCGGTGTGCCCTCAATCGAGAAGGGGGATTACCGCTCGGTCGGAGAACTGATGAACATCGATCACGGGCTGCTGGATGCAATCGGGGTTGGGAGCGCAAAGCTCTCGCGACTGGTGTACGCTGCAAGAGGCGCAGGGGCGTATGGTGCGAAGATCACAGGCGCTGGCGGCGGTGGGTGCACCGTTGCGCTTGCCGATGGGGCGGCGGCTGCGGCTGTTGCGTCGGCGATTGAGGACGCCGGAGGACGTGCGACCATAACAGAGGCGAGCGAGGCGGGGGTTTTGTGAGGGCGTAAGGATTGTGCGTTAAATAACTTTCCTGTTCTGCGGTGAATGACTTTATTTCCTATTTATTCAGAAGGCATGATAATCTTTAGATATTTTAACATAATGAAAAGTCTTCCGATTCATCCCGATCCGATCTTGATCTCATCCGCGCACCCGAACCCTGCCAGAATGGAGCCGTTCATGCTCCGCTCCGGGTAGTTAGTTCCTGAGAACATGCCAGCGAGATAGAATCCATCGATCTCCGTTGCGTACGGCGGGATATTTCTCGCATAACCTGTCAGATACACCGGAGCGGTGTCAATATTCCGCGCGAGCCTCCACCACCTGACACCATCGCGGCGAAACTCAGGAAACAACTTTTCAAGCCCGTCCAGATACGAATCGATCAGTTCCCGCTCTTGCGACTGCCATCTCTGGTCGTGCGCATCCTGAAAGTAGGCGGTCACGTATACAAGGTGCTCTCCGTAATCCGTTACCGGAAGGAAGTTCGTATGTGCAATGACTGCGCCAAACGGGACATCAGACTTGATGTTCAGCCAGTAGATGTCGCTCATCAGTTCCCGGTCCATGCCGAAGAGCGCACATGCCGTGCCCTGATACGGGATATCCGGTGCATCCGGAATCATCCTGGAGAGCGCATGAGGTGAGACTGTTGAGATCACTGTGTCGCACCCCAGTTCCGGGCGCCCGCCCGCGCCGACGCGGACGCCGCAGACCCTTTTTTCGCTGCGTTCGTTGCGATCGAAAATGATCTCCGAGACCGCGCAGCCGGTCATAATCTCCCCGCCGTTCTCAACGATCGATTCGGTCAGCTGCTCGATCAAGCGGTAAAACCCGCCCCTCAGGTATCCAAGTTTCTCGCCGCTCGCTCCGCGGTTCGACCTGATCCTGATGCGCCCGAACAACCATGCGGCAGAGACCTTGTCGTGGCTGGTTCCGAACTTGCTCCGGAGGAGCGGCTCAAAGAACCGTTCGTAGACCGAATTCCCTGCATTTTTGAGTATCCACTCCTTTGCGGTCACGTCGTCGAGTGCGGATGTGTCTTTTGTCCTCTTGATCATGAGAACAGCGCGTGCGAGGCGGATCAGATCCAACATCGATAGCGGCGACCGCAAGAGTTCGATCGGGGTGTTCATCGGATAGACTTTTCCATCGATATGGTATCCGGTGGTTCCTTTGAGCCATTGCAGATCGCTTTTTAGCCCCAACTCTGTTATCAGGTCGATCAGCTCCCTGTCGCTCGCAAAGATGTGGTGGTAGTACTTCTCGATGTGGTAGTCCCCTATGTGGTAGCTTGCAGCCATCCCGCCGGGTTCCGGGTCTTTCTCGATGACGACGACCTCTGATGTGCCACCTTTGAGCATACGGTACGCCGCAGCAAGTCCGGTCAGTCCGCCGCCTACGATTACTGTTTTCATTGTAACACTCAGAGACTACCCATGACATGGGGCATACCGTAACCAAACAGGGAATTCAACCGCGGAGTGCGCAGAGGTGCGCAGAGGTGGGATAAATAGTTAAATGCTCTGCGTTCCTCCGCGCCCTCCGCGGTTATTTTTCGTGCCATAAAGCACAGGATTCCAATCAAAAAATCAATCAACATACATGCGTGGTCACTCTTCATCGTTCCTTCAGCTTTTCAAGCTCCTCGCGCAGCATCGCTTCGTACTTTCCGTCGATATCCGCTTCATCCACAGCTTCCGCCACCCTACACACTTCACCCGTAGTGTCATCAGGTTTTTCCTTCCTTCCTTTCCTTCTTTTCTCTTCCGTCCCACCCGTCTCGCCGCTCACTCCTTCCGCCACGCTGCCGGTCTTCGTTCCGACCGTGTACATGAGGAGAACAATCCCAATCGACATCAGGAGGATTCCACCCCAGACAGCGCTTATCCACGGCGCTGTGCGCATGTACAGATTGACGAGGTCGCCTTCGACCATCTTCGTCGTGATGAAGACCTCTTTTGTGAGTGACCTGTACACATAGTTTGTGGCATACGACTGCCCCCACTTGTAGTCGGTTATGAATTTGACGGTGTCGCGATCGATCAGCCGCTCACCCGAATACAACTCAAAGTCGATGCTGGTCGCGTAAGACGAACCCGGGTACTCCGGAAGTGGCGCACCCTCGTATCTGCCAGAGATGCCGGTAATCTTAACAGAATACGGCTGCCCGTCGTAGTTTCCGATCTCGCCTTTGGAGATGACCTCTGATCCGTCGATCCTCGTGTTCGTGCTCACAAAGATTCCTATCAGTATCAGAACGATTCCGAGGTGGATGATGTGCGGACTCACGCGGCGAATCTTTATCTGCATCGATCCCGGCATGGCTGCGCTCTTGTAGCCCCTGTAAAAGACCGCAAGCATGGCAAATGCCAGTGTCGGCAGCGTTGCGTCGATCGGGAGGCTATTAAACGGTTTCAGAGCCACACACAGCCCGGTCACAACGACCACTGCTGCGACGATGCCAGCGATCTTCTGTTGCGAAAAATCCGGCAGAAGCAGGCAGACGCCGAGAAGAATCATCAGAACGAGCGTGGGCAGCACAGTTCGGTCGTTGAACCATTTGGCATGGAGAGTGGCGTCTCCTGCGAGTGGTATGAGCATCCCGAGGAGTGTTATCAGGAAGAGTATGCTGAAGACCGCGACCGATGCGAGCATTATGTTGCGGGAGTTGAGGTTGATCGATTTCATGGCATCACCGGTATATGTCACTCCAATGTAGGGCGGTAGCCCCAAAAACTTTGTGCATTGCAACAGGAGACTTTGGCTCCCCGCTACCTTCATTAGCAACCCTCGCCATACCAGTAATTGATGTTCAGCGAAAAGGAACGGGAACTATTCGAGCAGAACTACAGGCAGTGGATCGTGTCAGTCGCATCCGCAATCGCAGCCTCGATGAAACCCCTCGAAACAGAACAGATAAAGGGGATACTCAAGCGGTGCGAGGAATATCAGAGCGACCCCCCTTTGATGTACTCGACAGTGCCAGAGAAGTCGCGCAAGCGTTTGGACGAGATGGTCGGAAGCAAGCGTTTGGACGGAATTCTCCTGCTGTCAACGGATGCGGTCTCGTTCACACCGTCAATATTTTCGCAGCAGCCAGATGCCCTCGATTACACCATTGCGATGAACCGACGCTTCTTCTTCCGGGTCGCATGGATCCCGATAATTGCGATCAACCAGTCGTACATCGAGCGGGCGACCGATCACGAGCTGCATTTTTTGCTTGAGCATGAACTGACCCAGAGCGAGATGTACAGCGAGCACGTGCAGAAATACGGACACACGTTTTTCAAAAACGAGGAGAAACGCGCGATCAATGATCGGGCGATGCAGGTTGCAATCGAGAGGTCAGGGATTACAGAAGAGGAACGTGACCGGGAACATGAACTGATGGACGAGATTGTCGCGTCTTCGCCCCTTGTTCCGAAATCGTATGCAGAGACCTCGCTTTTTGAGTACATCGAGGTGAACTGGGACGATGTGAGGCATCTCGGAGTCATTGGCGAAACAACGTCTGAAAAGGAGTTTGAAGCGATGCTATCTCAGGAATACGGCTGGATCGACTTTTCTCACGCGACTTATGGTCTGTACCTATCCGGGTTGAAGCGAGAACTGGATACCACGTATACCGGGTACGGATATTCGTGACAATATGGGTCTATGGATCTGAAACAGACACTCAAAACAGCTGGGAAGAACATTTCAATACTTATAGTAACCATAATCTCGTGTATAGCTCTCTCATTGTTCTACGGATTCTAATTCTGGATTCCTGAACAGATATCCCAGTTATCCGGGCTTGTTGCACTCTTCGGCTCGATCGCGCTGGTGCTGGTCACGATTCTCCTGTTCAGTATCATGGGCATTGCGATGGGGTTAATTTGTGGAATAATTATAATTATCATTGTATCTGATCGTCGTCACAGAGATTGATCACACATCATACACACTCATGCAGGTAGACAGGCGCGCGTCTCGCGGTGGCGGGGCAGGAGTAAGAGCAGGAGCATTCAGGTGATGCGCCGATAGATAAATATATATTACAAGATTATATTTATATCCACAATCCTTAAAACCATAAGGTCGCAACAGTAGATACGAGATGGTGTACAACGTATACGGCAGGAGAAAGGGTTTCGAGATGCTCTGCCCACTTGGCTCATATCCCTTACTCATGAGACGAGATGCAGATGACAGAGAAGAGATGGTCAAGTTTCTGACCGAAGAGACAAGTACGGGGGCGGCGAGTTCGCTTTACGTCCACATTCCGTTCTGCGACTCCTTATGTAATTTTTGCTGCTTCTATCGGGTCTTACTGGAAGAGAACAGGGCTGAATCCTATCTGAACACTCTTAAAACCGAAATAATGCGATATTCTGATACCGAATACATTAGATCCAGTTCCTTTGGTTCGGTCTACATCGGAGGAGGGACGCCGACATCGCTTGAGACGGAACAACTGGCAGAACTGTTGACCCTGTTGCGGGAACGATTTCATATCCTGAGCGATGCGGAGATCACCGTGGAAACGACCACCCACAACGCCAAACGTGAAAAACTGGAAGCTCTTTACGAGAATGGTGTTAACAGGTTGAGTTTTGGAGTTCAAACCTTCAATGACGCCACCCGAGAGGTTCTTACGCTAAAGGATACGAGTTCGGACGCAATCTCTGTTATCCGTTCCGCACAGGATATCGGATTCGATAACATCGACATCGACCTGATGTATAACCTGCCCGGGCAGGGCATGGATGATTGGAAGCGGGATTTACAATGTACTGCGGAACTGGGGCTTGAGAGCATAAGCACGAATCCATTATTCGTTGCCAGAGGAACGGCGTTTGCCAGAGAAATCGAGAAAGGCAGGATATCCGGGATATCTGATGACAGAACCGAGATTGATATGTATCTTCTCGCAATAAGGGAGCTTGAGAGCGCGGGATACCAGCAGCAGAACCTTGTCCACTTCATGCTGCCGGAAAAAGAACATGCTTATGCGAAGATGCGCTTTGGGCAGTGCGACTGCCTTGCGCTTGGAGCCTCTGCATGGGGATTTCTTGGCGGGTATCTGTACGGAAATGCGAGAGGGATTGCCAGATACACGGAGAGCGTGATTGCGGGGGCGGAATCGGAGTATCCGGTCAGCAGGTGTGCGCGTCTCTCAAAGGATGAGATGATGCGCAGATACATAATTGGGAGTCTCCATTCGATCTCAATTGACAGGGACGAATTTACGAGACTCTTTGGCGTGGAACTGACCGACGTCTTTAGAGAGCGGATAAAAGGTCTTCTGGAGCGGGGCTTGATTGTGTCCGATGACTCGACGATCATGCTCACGGATGCCGGAAAGGTGTGGTGCACCAACGTCGCTGAGGAGTTCTGTCCTGATCAGTGTGTAGCGATCTTTGAGAAGATGTTTGGGGACTGAACAATTTTAAGGATGATTTACAGAATAATAAGATGATGGTAACGAGATGATGGTAACGAGATTATGGTAACGAGATTATG
>JAGGRW010000093.1 GCA_021159385.1 Methanosarcinales archaeon | reverse complement strand
CTCCCCACTCCCCACACCCCCGCTCGCACCTTGTACTTCTCAATGCTCGGTGGTGTGGTGGTCAACTATCCCTGTACGAATCTCTACACGATGATGTGTTGATTGTGAATATGTGTTGCGATGTTTGATGTTAATCTAACATCATTATGGTAAAAATGGTGTTAAACCGTAAGGTTTAAATACTATCGCATTGTAGTAGACACCGTGCGAGCGGGAATACAAAACCGCTTTTTTACCACACTAAAACCTCCCAACACCCCCAAATATACCCCAACACACACATACCCGCTCGCACACCTCCATATTCAAGTCGGATAGATTCGATCACGCCAGATTAATCTCGCAATCCGGGTCGCGAACCGTTTCGACCGATTCATGAAATAAAAGTACTCAAAAAGAGGGGGTGAAAGTGGTTCGTGCATCATATCACGGCACTCAGAACTGATCAACTCCCGCGGGTGCTTTCTTGTCTCCCGGGTTATTCTGCGGGGTTCAGAATGAACCACCATAAATTAATCGACCCGTGTTACTCGTCTCGTGCGTATATGGGGGTGGGGTGGGGCTTAAGGCATCCGAGCCGCATTTTCATGCTCATGGGTGTCCCATGGGTCATGAGGGTTTACCATAGAATCCCTGAGGGGGTATTAGCAGGTCTGGCGATGAACGATGGAATATTGGACGATTCGGTCTGGTCGATGCATTCGAAGATCAGGACAAGTTGACACCCCCTTCCCCGAGTATCAGAGTAGAAGCGCATCGGTTTTAGTCTGAGACGCATGACTGTAGACGAAAAACTCTGGCCCTCAAGAAAAAGCGAGGGTGCCGACATCTCTACGATCGAGGAACTCGTCGGCGCCGATCTGGCGCTGGCGTACAAGATAAAGGACAAACATGAGAAGATCGGAAAGGTCGAACTTGGGCTGGTGAGAATCCCGATCTTCTGGGAATGGATCGATCCGGTCACAGGGAAGGATACCAGTCAGATCAATTATTACATAAGCCGCCTGAATACGTTGGTCGATACGCGAAACAGGGTCGATGCACACCATGAGGAACTCGTGCGGCAGGCGATCCCGGACTTCCATATCATCAGGGACGATGATGTGGTGATGAGCCACACTGCGGCAATCAAGCAGCGCAAACGCTATGATGAACTCTTATGGCGGATCAGAAGCCTGGCAATCGATGATGATTTTGTCAGGGAACTCATCCCGGACTTCGAAGATCGGCTCAACGGGATGTATGAGACCGGAGAAAACCGGAACTGGGCAACTGACCAGCAAAAGATCATCGGTATGATCAGGGATAAATATCAGGACTGGCTCAGTGAGGTTGGGGGGGGCGTATCTGGATTACCTGACAGATGGTGGACTGGACGACCTTATCGCTGAGTCGGCACCTGATGATGCTACCAGTTGGGAGAAGTGGATTCACGATGTGGGAAAATCCTACCTGGACCATCTCGCTACCACCGGAACCGTGAAGCAGAGCTATACCTGGCTGATCGACCGCAAGATTCTAGCGGTTGTGAGGCGATTCGAACGCCTGATCGAGAAAGAGGCGAAGTTCGTGGGAAGGGCAGACGGAGAACCGATGGTGGACAGAAAGACGCGGGTCCGGCGGAGCATGTTGGATCACTGGGCCCTCAAGTTTTACAGGAAGATGCAGGAACTGGAGAGGGAGGCGAAGATCGATCTCTGAATGGAGTCAGTACTTCCGGAGCATGACCCACCCCGGGTTCCGAACACGATTCCAATCCACAAGATCCCACATAAACAATTCACCAAACCGGCACGAACCATCCGAACCAATCCAAAAATACACACCATCGATCAGTAAAACAACCGGATTTTACCAAAGTCCCTCTCAAAAATTCCATCTGGCGACCAGCGTCTGATCAGACCCAAACAGAGACTTTTTATTATTTTCTGGGCGATTCGAAAGACCGCAGAGAGCGCAGAGGGACGAAAGAGAGAAACAACAACCCTCTGCGAGCCTCCGCGTCCTCTGCGGTTAATCTTTTTTGCCATGAGCCACTTAATCCGGAAGAATTAAAAAGTCTCCCCAAACACCGCCGGAATCCCAATCCCCTGTCTTCGTTGTAACGTCTCATCCATTCCTCAGCAGGAAAACCGTCACGACAGACACGCCTGCACCGCATCGATTCTATCAATGATCCCGACCAGTCTGCCCTCATCAACCACCGAAAGTCTGCCGACGTCCAGTTCAAGCATCGTGCCGATGGCTTCCGAAACAGATGTTGCCGGAGAGATTGTGTATGCGGGGGTGCTCATGACTCTTTCGACCAGCGGCGATTGTTTTGCTCTGGTGCCGCTCTCATCCTCCAATCCGATTCTTGCAAATCCTGCCTTGATGATGTCAGACCTTGTGACAACTCCGATCACCGCCCCCTTTGGGGATGTGACGGGCAGTCCGGTATAATCTGATTCGAGCATGGTTGACCACGCCTTTGCAATCCGATCCTCCGGCGAGCATGTCACAACCTTCCCGCTCATGATATCTCGCACCACCAGATGCTTCGCCGGACGCAACTTCTTCAGAAGGTCGGTGCTACTCAGCACTCCGACCAGCGTCTGATCCTCAATGGATCTGATCACCGGTACCACATTCAACCTTGCGTCAACCATCATCCTCGCAGCCTCCTGTACATCGGTATCCGGGGTTATGACAGGACAAACGGTCGCGAACCCACGCACAGTTACGCCTGAATGGGCTGACGAAATATGCATCACATCCTGATCCGTTAATATCCCGAGCACGCGCATGAATCGTTCATCCTCAACGACAGGAAGACTTCGGAGATGATGATCACGCATGATCTGGCGTGCGTATGTTACAAAATCATCTGCTGTGACGCACACGACTTCTTGTGACATTAGATTAACAACAGTCATATCAAACCTCCAATCTAATCGCGATTATCTGTCTGGTACAGGCATATACATAAACCAACCGATGGATGGGGTTGTAAAATCAACAGAACTCAGGTTGGAAGCCGCGGGGCACCTGGGTGTCCGTGCCCGGAGCCATACCCCGCATTACTTGATGCCATACATATCCTTGAGTCCGTGCCCTGTTGCGATGCAGACAACCGTCTTCTGATCCAGCAGATCGCGGGTCTTCCTTGCTCCTGCAAACGCAACAGCCCCGCTTGGCTCAACAAAGACGCCGTTTGATCCGAGTTCATCTCTCGCCCGGAGGATCTCCTCGTCGGTCACCCTTATGCAGATGCCGCCCGATTCGCGGATCGCCTTTAATGCGAGCAAGCCATCGATCGGGGCACCACATGCGATTGCAGAGGCAACGGTTATTGGATTTTCGATCGGCACGATCGTGTCAGTCCGCTCCTCCTATGCTCTCACGACCGGATCGCATCTCTCTGCCTGAACACCTACCATGAGCGGCAGCGCATCAGTGATCCCGGTGATCATCAGTTCTCTGAACGCCTTCCACACGCTCCAGATCAGGGTGCCGTTTCCTATGGGCGCGATCACAGCGTCGGGAACGCGCCAGTACATCTATCTGGTCAGCGATCTCGAACCCCACGGTCTTTGTGCCCTCGCACCGCCACGGGTAGTCACCTGCCAGAAACGATTCAGGATCACCGCGGACCTGGTTCTCAGCAATATTCATGGCATCTGCGTAGTCACCGCTTGCAAGCTCGATCAGAGCGCCATAAGCCTTCATCTGCGCGATCTTCGCCGGGGCAACGATTTCAGGGATGATGATCTTGCACTTCAGTCTGGCAAATGCAGCGAATGCTGCAACAGAAGACCCCATGTTCCCTGTTGATGCAATCACTACTCTCTTTCGCCCCCAGGTGACCGCTTTTGTGATCTCGAGTGATGAGCCGCGGTCCTTAAACGATCCCGGAGAGATCGCCAACTGGCATGAATGCCCCGTATTTCCAGTGACCCGGGCACTCGCGCACGAATTCGTCCTTGCGAATCGTACGCTGTATCGATGTGTAGTCATACTCAGCGTCAAGCGCAGAATTGCACTTCGGACACCTCATGACCGGGCATCTCCGGATCTTCTCAGGGGAATAGGAACTTTTGCATCCGATGCATCGAAAAAATTTGGTAGTGTCCTAAATTTCATGACCCGCCCTTAAACATCAAAAATTCCCTCCAGGTCCATGGATGATTGGTGATCTCTTCAGCCATATAGGGAGTCCTCTCGATGTTTCTGATCCATTTGGGAGTTTCAATCGCAAGTGTTGAATGGGGTCTGATAAAATTGGTGTAACACTGATAGAGGTCAAAGTGGTCATCCAGCATATTCTTGCATTTCGAAAAACAGATACTTTTCCAGACCAATCTCGAGATTCCGTGTCGCAGGGTAAGGTTATATCGTTCTACGTACACCGTTTCGATATCTCCGGACTCGAAATCACCAAATATTATTTTTCTCGTCTTCCCAACAACTCTGCCACTTTCCCGTTCCTTAACAAGCTGTCCGTAGTTGATTGTGTCCGGATCGAAGTTCCTAAGTAGAGCGGTGGTATACTGATCATTGTCATCACTGACGAACGTAGCCTTATTATCAGTGTCAGGAACCTTACCACGGCTTTTTACCGTTGTCATCAGTTCATTCGCAGTTTCCTGTACTCTTTTTCCCGTGCAATGGGCTAAATGTAGTTTTGTGTCAGATTTTATGGCGGTGTAGATCCAGCAGTCGCCATGTTCATCTGATCCAACATCTCCCTGTTCAATTTTCTTTTGTTTTTTTGATGAAGGACCACATCTCATCCACTTCTATACGGGTTAATCCCACGTTTCTTATCAGTAAATCCGTCACTTCTCTGGCGTGCATAGCGAGATCCTCGACAACATCCGATACTGTGTCCCTGTGGATCTCCATTATGCGTTCAATCGCTCTGATGCCGTTCTTTTCGACGAGAAGCTTGCATATCATGATGATCTGTTCTTCTTTGAGGTGTCTGTTGTAGAATACCGTGCCTTTGGTCTCAGGAAATCTCACACCGCAAGTCTTGCATTTGAACATCTGGTTGCCTTTGGCGTTGAATCCCTTCTTAATGATGTGTCTGGTGTTCTTCTTTCGGTAATCCGGACAGTCTGGATTCAAACATATCTGGCCATTCGGATTTGCCCCGGTCATAGAATATGGTATTTGGGGCGGGGTATATAAAGGTCACGGTTTATAGGACACTACCCATTTTATTGCGGAGTCGTACTTCATGCGATCACGCGGGTTTTGGTGTTGTTGGTACTAAAATGTTCGGCTCTTCCGGTTCACTACCGCAAGAACCTCCTTAAAAGAGCCAAAAACCACCGTCAGAACCGCATCTTCCAAAAAAGCTCACATCATCCTGTCCAGCTTCCGCTCGAACTCGCCGAGGTCTTTAACAGTTGCCGCAAGCTTCATCAGTTCAGTCAGAACATTCACGTTTCGTTCCCGGAGGTTGTGTACGCGTTCGGACAATCGGTCAGAAACCGAGCCGAAACGCGCTGCAAGTACGGTGATGATACCACTCTCAACACCTTTCTCCATGCCTTTCTCCATGCCTTTCTCCATGCCTTTCTCCATGCCTTTCTCCATGCCTTTCTCCATGCCTTTCTCCATGCCTTTCTCCATGCCTTTCTCAAGCACGTCTTGATATAACGGGGTTTGTTCCAGCACATTATCCATCATGTTCTTCACCATTCAAGACGGTATATCGCTAATCCACTCCCGAAGGGCAGTTTTTACTCGATTTTTTGTGAAAAAATCGTTCACCACCTCTTTCGAATGTATCAGGCTTGCAAGTGTTGCCATGCACATATAGGAATTCGCACTTATAAGATTTTCCCGAATCGCCTCAATCATCTTCTCCCTACACTCGGCAAGATTCGCGTCCGGCATGAGCGGCGTAAGTGCATAGAGTCCGGCGAGCTTCTCCTTAAATACCATCTTCGATTTCAGTTCCCAGACCTTGACCACCTCGTAGTCAAATGTGAGAACATGCCGATCTCCGACGTGGGAACTGTATGTGGTCTCGATGGGACTCTCTGTTTTTGTGAGATAGACCACGATCGGGTAGACTGGTAGTCCATGTTTGTCCAGAATCCTCGCGTAGTACGTGAGCATTCGTACCGGCATCATGGGGTCGTATCTCGTCTGAAATTCGATGTGGATGAGTGATTCCTCGCAGCCCACGATCTTCGCAATGAAATCAGCACGACGCTCGTCTGCGGGGAGAGACTCTGATATCGGTTCGAGGTTGGGCGTTTCTCCGATGACCAAGGTTGCGATATCCCTTGAAAGCTCTGGTGAGATGCATTTTATTGCGGAGTCGTACTTCATGCGATCACGCGGGTTTTGGTGTTGTTGGTACTAAAATGTTCGGCTCTTCCGGTTCACTGCCGCGAGAAGATCCCAAAAGAGCCGTTTTTTGCGGGAAGTTTTTGGCGACCTAATTTATCTCGGATTTTTGGATTTACCCTAACTCACGAGATAGGATTATTTCGGAAAACCTAACTTATTTAGGTTTCAATCAAAAAACCGAGTATTATTAGGGCACAGTATATGCATACCTAACAGCTTATTGGTTCTGCGCGAGATTCGTGGACTCGCTACAAAAAACAGAGGTGCACGGAATATGACAGAACCCCATCACAACTCTGTGGAATCGGACAGACGCGTAACAAGGCGTGGATCGATACAGACGGTCGTGATGCGCCCACGGTTGGCGCATAACACCACCAGAACGAGTGGTGGAGAACAGACAAATGCATAACAAAGGAGGTATGCGAATGAACGAAAGTAAGAACGCCCGAACGGGCATATACATGATGCTGGCAGTGATGCTGGTATCAATAACGAGACGATTGCCAGGAACGAAGAGGCTCTCTGAGAGACTCTCGACTGGTATGACGACGCTGGTACTGGCGGCAGTTGTGCTGCTGGTGGCGGCAGGACACGGTCTCGACATAGGTGCGGATGACATCGTAATCGATGGGGATGGATATACGATAGATGGCGTTAATGCAGGTGATTGTGCGACTACTATGAGAGATGGGATTCATGGTCTTTATTTTGCAGGCACGCGCGATAACGTGACCATAAAAGACCTGAAAGTGAAAAACTTTTGTAGTGGAATCTACTTATAGGGTTTTGCCGGCACTATCAGTAAGTTTACTGATGTAACCATCGATAATTGCACCATATTTAATAATGGTCAAAGTGGTGCCGTCGATGCAAAAGTCCATGGAGTTAAGTTGGTACATGTGTATGAAAGCACAGTAGAGAATTGTGACATCTATAACAACACCGGTGGAAGCGCATGCACACCCGCCATCTGAGAAGGGGGACATAAACGGCGACGGCGAGGTCACAGCCGCGGACGCTGCGATCGTGCTGCGGATGGCGGTAAGCGGCGAATGCTCGGAAGAGG
>JAGGRW010000132.1 GCA_021159385.1 Methanosarcinales archaeon | reverse complement strand
CTGTTCCCGGGTTCTTCACAATCGTCACATTCGATGTGGACGAGACCAGTTCCGGAAGGCTGTGATACGTCACAAGCGCAAGCATCAGGGCAACCGCAAAGACGATCGCAACATCAAAGAGGTTTGCCACGCCATCGAGAGGATTATCATCCACTCCGCCCTGTTTGAGTTCAGACCGCCGTCTCCTGCCCATAAATCTCGTTTTCATTTATCGGCTTCCTCCTTTGCAATCAACAACTCTGCCATGTACTCCATATCATTTAAGTCCTGCGAGTACCACCGCTGTCTGATGCTTGCAACCGCGAGCGAGACCGTACCGATCAGAAGCCCGACCACAGTCGAGGTGAACGCGATCACGAGACCGTGTCCTGACATGCAGTTGAGATCGCAGTTGAATATGCAGCTCTCGATAACGGTGTCGCCGCATCCGTAGTCGGTTTCTGTGGCACTGCCGATGCAGCCTGCGCTTGCGTTCGCTGCTGACAGAAGTACCAGCAGGAGGACTGCCGACCCAACAACATGACCTCTCTTCATCTTCGTCTCATCAAAAAAACGATGGCAATTGCGAAGAGCGCAGATACCGACTCAAAGCCGATCGCATTTACCGGGGTTTGTGTTGGAGTGGGTGCCGGGTGCGCTGCCCGGTAGTCATTCAAAAGCCCGGAGAGCCGGGTCAGATTATAGTAGCCGGGATGGAGTGTAGTGTCAGGAGCAACCCAGCATGGGATGCCCTCTATGCCTGCATACAGGTTGATCTTGCCGCCATCTTTCCTGACTTTCAGGTGGTGGGCTCTATCACCGATTTGCAGGATCGCTGTTGCGTTTTCCATATCGAGCGTTATCTCAACCGAGTTCTGTTCATCCGAGATACTGACGGTTTTACCATCCTCTGATCGGTTGATCTCCGCGCTCTTTACCCAGTCAGCATGACAATTATCCTCAAGATACTCTAACAGTCTGCTGTCCTCTCCTGTGACATCGTCCCAGCTAAAGAGATACATGCTCACACCCCTGCATGTTTGCTTATCCTCCATGCAGTTGACGAATGTTACATTCTCAAAAGAATCGCCAAACGCCTCCTTCTGCCTGACGCACCACCCGCATTGATCAGTGCCGTACATCGCCCAGCCATCAGCAGTCAGTTCACGAGCCAGTTCGCGTGCATCGATTCCGGTCGCATTCGGCGGTGCTGCAGTCGCAGTGGTTGTCGCTGGAGCGGTTGTTACCGGTGGGGTCTGGTGCGCTGCCCGGTAGTCATTCAAGAGTCCGGAAAGTCGCGTTAGATTGTGGTAGCCATGATATGCAGTGCCGTTTGGTGAAACCCAGCACGGAATGCCGTGTACGTCTGCATCAATACATGCTTGCCTATTTTCCATGCAGTTCACATAAGTCATATTCGCAAAGGCATCGCCGAACTCCTCCTTCTGCTCATTGCAGAAATAACACTGATCTGTGCCATACACCACCCAGCCATCAGCAGTCAGTTCACGAGCCAGTTCGCGCGCATCGATTCCGGAATTGGCGTCTTCGGCATACGCGTTTCCTGCTAGCGATGCGGTCAGTAGCGTCAGTAGCGTCAGTAGCGTTACTGTCACGATCAATTCTCTCGAGGGATTCCGTCTCATGTTTTATACCTATGCCACCTCCCGATGTTGGAAGATGTTACATTTCACACACGTTTGTCTGCTAGGTGTATAAGAACCTCACCCTAAAAAAATTAGGTTTTTCCAGAAATCCCAAGTAAGCGAGATTATGGGTGACCGCCCCCGAACCGAGAATGAAAGTAGTGGTATGTAGATCAGATGTCGCCGATATGCTTCGGATCCTTAAAAATCAAAACCCCTCAGATCCCGATCAATCCCGCAATTCTCCCGACCTCGGTCACCGCTTCCGAATCGTCAGGCAGGTCCGCGAGCGGACGCCCGGCAAGGTCGTACTCCGCAAGTTCAGAGTCGAACGGGATCATTCCCGCAATCTCGAAACCGAGTTCTGACGCGTATCTCTGCAAACTATCCCGATTTTCGGGGGTAACCTTGTTAAAAACGAGGTAAATCTTTTTGAATCCGAGATCGAGTTCCTGGACAACGTCGCGTATCCGCTCAGCGGTCGCAAGCCCTTTGCGCGAGCCGTCTGTCACAACCAGAAGGAAGTCGAGATTGCGGATGATCCGCCTGCTCAGATGCTCCATTCCCGCTGCGGTGTCGATCATCACAAGATCGTAGTTCTTCGTGACCCGATCCATGATCCCGCGCAGCAGGTTGTTTGCATAGCAGTAGCAGCCAGACCCCTCAGGCCTTCCCATCACGAGCAGGTCGTATCTCGGCTTCTCGATTAACACCTCGTAGATCTTCGACTCGAGCACCTGCATCTTATCAACGTCGGGCGGGAGACCTTTGAGCGCAATCTCCTTGATGTCGCCGACCGTTCTTGTGACTGTCTCGCCAAGCGCTTCGGGAAGATTGGTGTCAGGGTCTGAATCAACAGCGAGCAGCACGCAGTCCGTGTCAGTCCGCACGACGTGCCTGATCAGGAGCGCGGCGACCGCGGTCTTGCCTGTTCCGCCTTTTCCGGTGATTGCGATTGTTGTAGTCATTGTTGTCACTATCGTGTCACTTGTGGGATTTATAAGGTTTGTGCGGTTCGTTGGGTTGTTGGGTTTGTTGGGTTTGTTGGGTTTGTGCAATCATCCCCGCGACGTTGCGAGGTCATGTGCCGGACCATGACACGCGACACAATTGGTTCCGTGCGACGGGTCCATGGTGTGGCAGCTTGCACATGCGAGGGTTGCAGCCGACCCGTGCTCCGGGTGGCACCTCACGCATTCGATGTACTGGTGCTCGCTTTCGCTTTCAAGCATTGTGTTAAACGGTTTCGCATGACAGTCCACGCACACGCCCGACTTCGTTGTCGCGGGGTTTGACGAGTACTGGATGCTCGTTGGCACATGCCCGGTCCGGTGGCAGTTGCAGCAGTCGCGCATGTTCATCTCGGTGCTGTGCCCGGGATGGCAGTCGATACAGAGCATGGTTGCGGCATGTCTGGGATGGCACATATCACATGCCAGGTCCGCGTGCCTTGTTGGAACCGCAACGAACGTTCTCCTGACGACTGATCTGTGGCATCGTGCGCACTCGCTGTTGTTGTGCGTGTCAAATTCGATTGATTCGGGTGCGTGCGGGTTGTGGCACCCCTCGCATCCGGATACGTCGGGTCCGTGCGGCATCCCGTGGCAGTCGCTGCAGATGGGCAGGTAGCCATGCTGAACGTGACAAAGATCGCATTTGAGTATCGAGTGCCTGCCACTGCCCTCTTCGATGTCGTCGTACTGCGGTATGTGGCAGGGAAGGCATACGCTGTTGTTTCGCGTGCTCTTTATCCGCGTCTCGGGTGCATGCGGGTCAGGGTGGCAGATCGTGCATCCGGATATGCCTTCGCCATGCGGGTCAGGGTGGCAGGTCCCGCAGTCGGGTCGGTATCCGTGCTGGATGTGGCAGAAGGTGCAGTTCAGGCGCGCATGTCCGCCACTCCCGTTCTCGATTGGCTGATACTGCACTGCGTGGCAGTCGATGCAATCGATGTTCGCAGACTCCGTATACGCGCGACCATCAGGCGGGGTCGGAGCGGGTTCGCCCTTCTCTGCCGGGTGGGTACAACCGCTAACGGCAAGCACACTTATGATCACGCAGATGAGTAGAATTGTCTGTTTTGTGTGCTTTTCCTGCTCTGCCATCGCGAATACCTCCAGGCGCATCTTCGTCGGATGTTTTACGCGTCATTCGTTGCTGCACAATCCGCGATACCGCGCTCGTGACGTGGCTATTTCGTTATATCATGCCTCCCATTATTTTAACCCATTGATGTTCCGATAGCGGCTTTTCATTACTTTCCGGAAGATCGGTGTCTATCAGTGGCTGATATAAATTTTAGCCACAGTCTGCGAAAGCATGCGGCGCAGCCATTTACAAATTTCACTGATTGCGGAAGTCCAATCATGCCGATGTTTGCCGGGTCGGCGTCATGTTTTCAACCGACCGGAAGAAATTAAAACCCCTCTACAGCCTCTGTTGTAGTGGTTTTCCATATTCATTTTATATACCTCTACAATTCTGTGTTAACTTCGATGTAACTTTCCTGATGCTATAAAAGGATTTTGCGTGATGAAAAAATCGAGTGAAACACGTCTTGTGACAAATGCAAAAGGTTGTCCGGCGCAAACATAGGAGGATTTGACCCGGGTAACGAGGGGAAGACCAATGTTTCACTCGAGTAGCCCCACCCTGAACACCCTGCAACGGATTCACTATGCTCTGCGCGGGTCGCATCTCTGCACCGTCTCTGAGCGGGTTTCGAGTTCGGATGTTGTTTCGTTCATCGCAATCCACGCATAAATGTTATTTGTCTTAACTTAAAGTTTTCTGTATTCCTGGAGACCGGGTAAATTCAGAGCAACCAATTGCCACAAACGCTTGTCTTCCAGCAAAAATTAAATCATCGGGTGCATATGTCAGTACCATCCACCTGCTCCACAGAACAGACCGCTCACCAGACGTTATTACACACTGCTATACAGTGCTTGATCATACAGTACCTGAGGGTTCACCACAATATTCATAACGAAGCTACTTGCAGGTGAGAGACATGGCGATTCATCCAATCGAATACCGGTACGGAACCGCAGAGATGAAAGCGGTGTGGAGCGAGGATGCCCGCCTCCGCAAATTGCTCTCTGTTGAGAGCGCGCTCGCAAGGGCTGAAGCTGATGTGGGACTGATCCCGGCAGAGGATGCGGCAACAATTGCAGAGAACGTCCATTCCGTAACAAAGGAACGGGTGACCGAGATCGAGGACGAGATTCACCACGACGTGATGGCTCTCGTTCTTGCAATTGCAGAGCAGTGCGGCAGTGCTGGCAGATGGGTGCACTTCGGTGCGACGTCAAACGACATCCTCGACACCGCAACAGCGCTCCAGATGCGCGACGCTATGGGGGTCATCGAAACGAAGTTGTACCGGCTGTTAGGCACCCTCGTCAGGCGGGCGGAGGCGCACAGGGAGACGGTCTGCGCGGGTCGCACGCACGGGCAGATCGGAATTCCGACGACCTACGGGCTCAGGTTTGCGATATGGGCGTGCGAGATCGACCGCCACATCGAGAGACTCGACCAGCTACGCCCGCGGGTCGTCGTGGGCAAGATCGGAGGCGCAGTCGGGACGCAGGCGTCGTTTGGAGAGAATGGTATTGCAGTTCAGAAGAAGACGATGGAGTATCTCGGAATTGGGTCTGTTGAGGTCGCAAACCAGATCGTTCAGCGTGACCGCCACTCCGAGTTCGTGATGTGGATGGCAAACACCGTAACGACGCTCGACAAGATCTGCGTTGCGGTCAGAAACCTCCAGCGAAGCGAGATCGCCGAGGTTGCGGAGGGGTTCGCGAAGAAGCAGGTCGGGTCGTCAACGATGCCGCACAAGCGCAACCCGATCAAGTCGGAGCAGGTCTGCGGGCTTGCGAGGATCGTTCGGGCAATGGTAGAGCCGGAACTTCTGAACAATACGCTCTGGGACGAGCGAGACCTCACAAATTCCTCCTGCGAGCGAATCGTCTTTCCTGAGGCGTGCGTGCTGACCGACCACCTGATCAACCTGACGACAAAGGTCATAGACGGTCTGGAATTTTATCCTGATCATATAAAACGGAACCTCGGTCTGCTCAAGGGTCTGAACATGGCGGAATCGGTCATGATCGCTCTTGCGGAGCATATCGGGCGTCAGGACGCGCATGAGATCGTCAGGGACGCGTCCATTGCGGCACGCGAGGGCGGGATGAGCCTCATGGATGTGCTACTTGCGCGAGAGGACGTTACAGCACATCTTGGTGCGGATGAGATTAAGGCGGCGATGGATCCGCGCCGGTACATCGGAACCGCGGTCGAGCAGGTGGATCTGGTTGTTGCGAGGCTGCGGAGACGGGTTGCGGACGCGGGGTAGACGGGGGCGTGCTTCGCAGGATCCATGAATATGCAGTCATCGTCCTGACCACTTATTTATAAAGAGTTGGTCAGTCAACTGACCAAAGCTATATAAGTAAGAAGTCACACCATCTACCAGTATGGATCGTACAATTCCAATGCAGAATCCGTGGTGGAGAGATCCGTCTGAGATAGAAAATGATGATAAAATAAAGGAATTTGAAGCTGCAACAATTCAGTGGAAGCCCCGGATCAAATATTATATAAAATTTGATAAAGACAAGATATATACTCTCCGCGGTCCCAGACAGGTCGGAAAAACGACGTTGATCAAACTTCTGATAAAAGATTTGTTGACAGAAGCGACAGAAGTTAAGGACGCAAAAAGCATCTTTTATTACACCTGTGACATCATAGCCAATGAAAAAGAACTAACAGAAGTCATAAACGAATATCTGGACTGGTCCGGGGCATTTCAGCTGGGCAGAAAGTACCTATTTTTGGATGAGATCTCGTCTGTGAAGAACTGGGAAAAAGGATTGAAATATCTGGTCGATACAGGGACTTTAAGGAACACATCAGTCATCTTAACCGGGTCACACGCAATCGATATCAAACACAGTATTGAGAGACTGCCTGGGAGGCGGGGGGAAGGCAACGAAACATTAAATAAAATATTATTGCCTATGAAATTTGCTGAATTCGCAGAAACTGTCAACCCTGCAATTAAAAAGTTATTTGAGGAAAATCATCTCTTTCAAACCGAAAAAAGGCAGAACATCATATCCGGATTGTTTGACAATGAGATAGATCCCGTACTAAATCTATTGCAAATTTATCAGGACGAACTGGATCGGTTATTTGAGCAATATCTTATCACAGGCGGAGTTCCCAGAGCGATCAATGATTTTTTTTCAAAAAATAGTATTGATAACAGCATATATGAACTGTATATTCGTTCACTGATCGGCGATCTGGCAAGATGGCAGTTTCAGGAGCCGTACATAAAGCAGATATTGCGAAGCATCGCGGGTAAGCTAACCACAAATGTAAGCTGGCAGAGCATTGTCAAAGATACGGATATCGGATCGCATAATACAGTATCGAGATATACGGAGAGTCTGGTGGATTCCTTCGTATTGAACATACTGTATTCGGTTGACATAGTGAAAAAAAATGCTTGTTTCAAAAAAGAAAAGAAGATATATTTTCAGGATCCTTTCATTTTCCATTCGTTGAGGTCATGGGTATCGGGACGGACAGATTATTTCAATTCGACTCAATCATATCTGGATAACCCCGAAGATAAGAGTAAATTGGTAGAGTCGGTCGTTGAAAACCATCTTATCCGGTTGATGTACAATACATTTCCAAGCGATGTGTTTGCCCCACACGAACGCATCTTTTACTGGAAGAAGAGCGGAGGTGGGAAAGAAGTGGATTTTGTATTGAGATCCAAAGAGGATGAATTGCTTCCGATTGAATTGAAATTTCAAAACAAAATACAGAAAAGTGATTATAAAGGTTTGGTTACCTTTCCCGGAAGAAAGGGAATTCTGCTTTCAAAGAAGAGATTCGATGTGACCGGGAATTATGCGACCATTCCCGTTTCTTTATTTTTGTTAATCATATAACTACCATCATGCCAG
>JAGGRW010000195.1 GCA_021159385.1 Methanosarcinales archaeon | reverse complement strand
GGGGTAGCCAAGCCAGGTCAACGGCGCAGGACTTAAGATCCTGTTGTGAAGACATTCGAGGGTTCGAATCCCTTCCCCCGCATACGAATCAAGCAGCCGCCGCAATAGTGCGATTGCGACTGGAGTTAGGGCTGTGCGATAGTTTTAACCACGCTTTGGTGGGATATTCATCATGGCAGCCATAACTATAGGAATCGCAGACACGACGTTTGCGCGTGCGGATATGGCAAAAGACGCGATATCAGAGCTGAAAGAGAATGCATCGGTCAAGATCGAGCGATACACCGTACCCGGGATCAAGGACCTGCCGGTTGCGTGCAAGAAGCTCGTTGAGGAGCGTTCATGCGATATCGTGATGGCGTTCGGCATGCCCGGGTCAGACCCGAAGGACAAGATATGTGCGCACGAGGCGTCGCAGGGAATCATCCTGGCGCAGTTGATGACGAACACGCACGTAATCGAGGTCTTCGTGCATGAGGACGAAGCTCCGACCGATCGCGAATTTGCTGCGCTGGCAGAAGCCCGCGCAAGAGAACATGCGTTAAACGTCGTGAAACTGCTGTTTAAGCCCGATCAGCTCAAAAGAGAGGCAGGAACAGGGCAGCGTCAGGGATATGCGGATGTGGGACCAGCAAGACCGTAATTCTCGCTGCTCTGGCAGTTCTGTCAGAAGATCAGATCACATATAAATATTATAAAATCGAGTATCACATAACAGATCCATGGCGACAAAAACAGTATCGGAAATCAACGAACGGATCAGGGATGGCAGCGTCTCCGTCCTCACAGCAGAGGAGATGACAGCGTACCTGCAGGAGCACAGCGCGGAGGAGGCGGTGCGGGAGGTCGATGTCGTCACCACAGGCACATTCGGGGCGATGTGCTCATCAGGCGTTTTCTTAAATTTCGGGCACTCTGATCCACCGATCCGGATGCAGCGCGTGCACTTGAACGATGTTGAGGCGTACACGAGTCTGGCAGCGGTCGATGCGTACATCGGTGCGACAGCGGAACGAACGTCTGTACCCGGCGAGTCACACGAGCCTTATGGCGGCGGGCATGTGATTGAAGATCTGATCGCGGGAAAGGAGATCGACCTGCACGCGGAATCGTCAGGAACGGACTGCTATCCGCGCAGGATGCTTGACACCAGAATCACAATCGACGACCTGAATCAGGCTGTGATGGTGAACCCGAGAAACGCGTATCAGCGCTACGATGCCGCAACAAACTCAACAAAACGCGTCCTGTACACGTACATGGGAACGCTCCTGCCGGAATTCGGCAATGTCACTTATTCAGGCGCAGGCGTGCTCTCGCCGCTCTCAAACGACCCCACTTTCAGGACGATTGGCACAGGCACGAGAATATTTCTGGGGGGCGCACAGGGTTATGTCATCGGCAGCGGAACCCAGCACGACCCTGACAATCGTTTCGGAACAATGATGACATGCGGAGATCTCAGGGAGATGGATGCGAAGTACGTCCGCGGCGCAGCGTTTCACAAGTACGGAATCAGCATGTACGTCGGAGTCGGCGTCCCGATACCGATCTTAGACGAGGAGATCGCCGCAGCAACGGGAGTGAGCGATTCCGATCTCACAACCGAGATTGTGGACTACGGGATTCCCAGACGGAGCCACCCGATGGTGCGAGAGGTCACGTATGAGGAGCTCCGGTCCGGAATCGTCGATATCGATGGAAAAGAGGTGCGGACTTCTTCGCTATCGAGTTTCAACCTCGCACGGGCGATCGCAGACGAACTGAAGCGGTGGATTGGGGCTGGCGAGTTCTTCGTAAGCGCACCCGCATCCGGACTGCCGGTACGCGGCAGGGTGAAACCGATGCGGGAGACGGCGGGGCAACTGCTGGTGCAGGATGCGATGTCAGGCGAGGTGCGCACGATCAACATGCACGCGAAGATCAGGCACGCAGCCGAACTGATAATCGAGGGCTATTTCAATCACCTGCCAGTTCTCTCGGAGGACGGCACCCTGATCGGGATCGTAACATCGTGGGACATCTCAAGGGCGGTCGCCCGCGGCGACGTCGGCACCGTTGAGAGTGTCATGTCCAAAAACGTGGTCACGAGCACGCCGGATGAGTTTGTGGAGCTTGCGGTGCGGAAGATGGAGAAACACAAGATCTCTGCGCTTCCTGTGATCGATCAGGGGCGGAGGGTCATCGGGATGGTCACAAGCGGCGATCTGAACAAGCTGCTGGTGCGGAGATGATCGCGTGAATGCGGGGCATAAAATAAAAATAATAAAAGAAGATTGCCTCAAGTGGCTTAACAATTGCTCAGAAGAATGTGTACATCTAACTTTCGTTGATCCACCGTTCAGACAGGGAAAAAATTATAAATTTTTCGATGACAACCAGCCAGAGGAGCGGTACTGGAACGGGGTTGCAGACGTCTTATCCGGAGTCTACGAAATTACGGATGACGGCGGCGCGCTTTATTTCATGCAGAGGGAGAAGAACATAGAGAATGTGCTGAGACTAATCAGGGATGCCGGATGGGTCTTTCAAAATCTGATCATCTGGAAGAAGAAAACGTCAGCAGTCCCTTCTGATATCAGATATTCCAAACAGTACCAGATCATTGCTTTCGCAACCAAAGGAAAGAGACCCAGAGTATTCAATAAACTTCGCATAGACCCACCACTGCCACCGGAATACAAATACGAGAGAAACAACGGACTATATTTAACAGACGTGTGGGATGACATCAGGGAACTAACATCGGGGTACTTTGCCGGCGACGAAGCGATAAGGAACGCCGATGGGGATCGGGTTCATAAACAGCAATCCCCGGTCGCGTTGCTCCTGAGAATCATCCTTTCCTCTACCCTACCCGGGGATGTGGTGCTGGATCCGTTCGCAGGCACCGGAACAACGGCTGTCGTTGCCAATCAACTGGGGCGAAATCCCATAAGCGTGGAGATCGACCCGGAGTATGCGAGGCTTATCGAGAGGCGTATTAGCAATCCGAGACCGGCGGATGATGTTTTAAAATTTTATGAGTACTACAGGTACACGAACAATCTAAAGGAGATCTGGCATGCCAGAAAAGTGCCGATACTCGCTGTGCAGGGGAGGTTGTTCTGAATGCAATTTAAGGAATTCGAGGATGTCGTGGAGTTCTACGCGGGCATAGTTGGTGCGCTCTCGTCAGGAAGAGTCGGTCCACACTCACCTCTGGAGGAGATTGTTCTGGAATCGTGCGGCGATTGCTTCGCTTACATCGACAATCGGAGGGATGCGAAAGGAAGATACGACTGCGATCTGTGGGAAGATGTGCGGGGTCGGTTTGATGGTGAAAATCAGTTTATGAGCTGGATTAAAAGCAAAGGGATGACTGATAAGCTTTTGTATTCTAAATCCGAACAGTTCCCTGATTTTATGTTTAAAGTTAGGAAGCATTCGGGAAAACTGCTCTGTGGCAGCTTGTTAGAGTTGAAAGACTCAAAAAGCGGGAGCATTGCGTCTTTTAATTCCACACTTCCAACAAAGTGTAAGAGTCTTGAGGAGCTTGATGTGATAAACGGTAAAAACCTCGTATCGAGAGTTGCTTCGATTATTGATGGCGAATTGGCTTCTGATAAATTCTACAGCGCGTTTGAGCGGAGATGTTTCTATCTTGTGAGAACGCACGCGGGCAACGACGATAAAGTGAAGATCTCTGTCGTGGATGCCTCGTTCTTTGAAACCGTTCCAAAGGAGCATCTCATCTATCAGATGTTTCTGAACATTCTACGTGCACATTTAGAGAAGAAAGAGATCGAGATGCCCCCTGAGACACTTGATCAGATTGAAAAGGCTCTTTCATACTTAACTGACCAGACAATAATCGCGAGTTCGCAGGTCATAGAGAAGGCATCGGTGCGCCCGCGGCTGAGGCTTATGGCAGAGGTGCACTCAGAAGGAAATCCGCACAGCAGTTTTTATCCGGACGTTTCCAATCGGAGTTTGAATCTTATCATTGGAGCGTCTGAAGATGATAGAGAGGTTGTTGAGGCGGCATCTCGAAAGATACCTGAGATCGATGCGATTACAATCAAGCACAGGAGGAATGGAGAGCATGTTGTGTTTCGGTTTGGATTTTAAGTTTACGAATGGATTAGGATTGGTGATCGCAACGAGATCATGCTCGAAGTGCATAAATATCTGGAAGAATGAGAAAAAAAATCTTGAGAATTGTTTATGATAAATTTAGAAGAGAATATTCAAGTGATACAAAATGATCATAATTCAAGGAAAAAAATATGATTTTGAAATAGCGAAATATAATGGAAAAGAGGATTTCTGCTTTTTCATTCGAGCAAGATGTAAATCCACAAGTCGATTTTCTTGCATTAATAATTTAAACGCTGTTCTTTCAGTATTTGGAATCGGTGTGAATGACCCAAAAGTTGCGGATTCAATGTGGATAGTTACGAAAAATGAGATTTGCAAGTTTGTGGATATTATACAGCAATTTCTTTTGGATTCATCTTGTCTCAATTACCTCGAAAGGCAATTGGATGAAGATAGAAAATTAGGAGAATGGGAAAATGTATTACCAATCTGATGCCCTGCACCGGGACCTGTCGCAGATAGACACTGTGGGCAAACTTAGGCAGAATGCACTCATGTCTGAGCATTTAAACGAACCGCATGGTAGAATGCTTGACATTTTAAAGAAAGAAGCAAAGACGAATGGATTCGGATTGGTGATCGAATGAAGATGGTAATTCACATCTCCGCGATGGTTCAGGACCCGGTGATCGCAAAGGTGATCCTCGACACCGGCGTTGCGATCAACGTCGATCGCGCAAACATCGACGCGACGAGCGGCGAGATCGTGCTCGAGGTGCCTGCGGACTCCTGCGCCCGCGTTGCGCACGCATTCGAGCGGGAGGGCGCGTCCGTCTCTGTGCTCGAACACCCGATCATCCGGGACGATGCCGAATGCGTGCACTGCGGTGCGTGCATCAGTGTCTGCCCGGTCCAGGTCTTCTCATTTGTGGATGACTGGAGTGTTGCGATGGACGAGTCGAAGTGCATCCAGTGCGGGACATGCGTTACCGCGTGCCCTCATGCTGCGCTCAGGGTGATGAGTGAGTGACACGTTTATCGTATCAACTTCAAAAAATATGGAAAACTCATCTTCAGTCTTTCTGAAAAATTTTAATATATCCAAAACATGCACTTATATCGATCGCGCGGCGAATATCGAATGCTTCCGTACTTTATGGACATCAGGAAGAGCCATGCGATGGGCGTTCTCCTGATATCGGTTATGGTGCGCTGCTTTGGATCGGGGTGGGCGGTATGGTGGGTGGTGACCGACGCATCTTCTCAAACGCCAGCCAGCCAACACCATGTGACACACCCCATGCAGCCGGGCATACGTCGCCCTCATGCGCTTTCTCTCTCTTCGCTTCCCCCAAATCGCGCACGTCCGCGGTGCAATCGACTCCCGCCATGGTATCAGGGCTTCACGGAAAAATAGATGGACTTAGAGTAGTATGGCAGCGATGATCGTTATCCACGCAGCAATCTGGACGCCGAGTATCCATTTGAGGTTGGAATCGATCTTCGTGTTCAGCCGAACATCCAGTGCAGCGATGCGCTCATTGATCCCAAGTTCCATCGTAGCGATGCGTTCGTTGACTCGGACATCCAGTGCAGCGATGCGCTCATTGATCCCAAGTTCCATCGTAGCGATGCGCTCATTGGTCTCGTTGATATGTGCATTTACCTCACCGAACCGATTGTCCATGTCATCACGCATTTCGCCGAACCGCTTGCCCATGTCATCACGCATTTCGCCGAACCGATTGTCCATGTCATCACGCATTTCGCCGAACCGCTTGCCCATGTCATCACGCATCCCATCGATGCGCGTATTTGTCTTGGCGATATCATCTCTGAGATTCTGCTGCCCCTCATGAAGCATGTCGAATATCCGATTCTGATTCGCAATCGTCCCTTCAAGAGCGCTCACCCGCTCTTCGGTGCTTCTTCCCATGTATTTGATTGTGGGACTTATTGGCTCGACGACTCCGGCATCCATGATTGGGCTTACGATTGCGGCACATAAATATGTTTGCACGCATCCTGCCAACCACGGGCGGGAGCTGCCCCTTCCGGTGCGTCGTTTTTTGCGTTCCGCTGAGTCGCCTGCAACGCCAGCCAACGAACACCATGAGCGAACATTTAAGTGAACACGTACCAAGCAGTAATTATGGTAATCGCACGATTCTACATCAAGAATGGCGTTCAGGGCGTTGGATACCGTCCGTTCATTCTCGAACAGATATTCAATTTTAATCTCAATGGCGCACCGAAGAATCTGCTCGACGGGCGGGTCGAAGTTGTGGTAGAAGGTAGAAAGGAAGATATCGAAGATTTTTATGAGTACCTCGAGGCAAAAATGCCACCCGCTGCGAGAAATCCCGGACTCGGCGAGATCGAGTTCGGTGATTTTGGTGTAGTTGATCGGAGAGATGCTGCATTATCGCTCAACCTGAATCAGTGGAACACCGCAATACCTGTGGTGATAGCGATCAATAAAAACGTCATGAGTCTTGGAGAGCAGATGCATGATGGATTTGAGCGAATGAGTAATGAGATGCATGATGGATTTGAGCGAATGAGTAATGAGATGCATGATGGATTTGAGCGAATGAGTAATGAGATGCATGATGGATTTGAGCGAATGAGTAATGAGATGCATGATGGATTTGAGCGAATGAGTAATGAGATGCATGATGGATTTGAGCGAATGAGTAATGAGATGCATGATGGATTCGGACAGATGAATACCACGCTCGAAGCACTACCAGAACGGATTGCTCAGGCGTTTAAAGACATGAAATAGGCAATTTTTTCGAGATATCTGCTTACTCGTTCCAAAAGTCAGAATCGCATCTTAACTGGAGGCTATAGAAGTATCTCAGTGTTGCAGCCTGCATACGCTTTCTCCCATCTTCGCTTCAACCGACATGCAAGCCCGCTGCACACTCAAAGCGAGCGAAACGCTCCGCGTCCACCTGCTCGCTCGCGGGCGCGTGGATGCGAGCGCGAAGAGATTTTGCAGCATGTCTCGAGCCTATGAGTCACGCGCGGTCGATGCCTTTATGTAAGATACGCGCAAGATTGTGCACCCGGCAGTCGCGCGAAAGCATAAGCCAAGATCAAGCGAACGGAGGTATGATGGATCACTTTGTGAATGGTGGTAGCGGTATGACGTATGTTATGGTCATGTCAGATGCAGAGCCGATTGGCACATATCGCAGGCATGAGCGGGTTCGTGAAGTGGCTGGCGGTTTAAATCACCATAATCGGAGGGTGCATTATCACAATTTGCCATCGTTTTGGTGGCTGTGAAGATAGACCGATACCTTTATATAATATGGAATGGTCGATTGTTGCTATATGCCTTCGGACTCGTTTTGGGTCCGGGCGTATATGAATAACGAATGAGAGGTGTAATATAGGAAGAATGGCTAAAACTCACGCGAACGGCAAGATTACAACATCATCGCGGATTGATGTTCCACGCGAACGGTGAACTTGTGTCTGTGGTGTTGTTTTCCATATACGCTCGATGATTTCGCGTATATGTGGTATAGAATTATGAAGATGCGCAGGTCGTAAGATCTGTGCAATAGTAATATGGAGAATATTATGAACAAGAATAACAGAAGAA
>JAGGRW010000185.1 GCA_021159385.1 Methanosarcinales archaeon | reverse complement strand
AGCCGTTTATCGATCTTTGCAGGCACCACAACCGTTCCGTGGGCGGTTGCCACCTTCACATTCTGGTCGACCGATACTCCGAGCGCTTCGAGATTACCTTCGTTTAACTCACAGTATGCAGCCGCATCAAAATAAGCCTGTGAAGTCTTCTCTTCGAGAGTAGCGCCCTGATCAATCGTCCTTCCCGATATCAGTATTGTTTCTATCATGCGTACACCCTCATGTACTTTTAAGGTTGTACGTGACTATGCGTATGTCAATAAAAGGGTTTGTGTGTCGCAGTGTCTACTGATATTGATTTTGTTTGATCTCCGTGTCAGGTAAATGTAAATTGGTTGACCTCGCGCTTTGGAACTTGTCCGGAGAGATGAGTCTGTATGACCGCGCTGAAGCCGTCATTCAAATCTGATGCAGCCGAGACGGCAATACCTGAACCCGGCGGCTCACAAATCACAACCCGGACGGCATGGTGGCGTGACACCCAGCATGAGCATCTGAACACACTTTGATTCGATCTGGATTCATATCACTCAACTGTTGATATCATATCCCGAACTGCGGCACAGCCTTCAGATACTCCTCTCTGATCTTGTCGAATCCAAGCACCTGCATGGTGCAGAAGTCCTGAATCTTCGCTGCACGGTCGCCTCTGATCACCGCGATCACAACAGGGTTGCAGCCGTTGACCGACAACTCATAAGTCAGGAACGCCCGGAACCAGTGCGGTGAAATCCAGTCACTTGTGCCGCCGCCGTTATCGCCCCAGGGTCTATGCTCTCTGCCCTTCTCACCGCATCCCAATCCTTAAGTGTCAGATCGTTGATATGACATGCGATGTGTTTGGTTTGCCTCTCTTCGGTGCTTTCATACGATCACCAGGAGCGGCTTAACCAGCATCGTATTCAAAAGCTTGTAACAAAAAACTATGGTACTCGATAAACTTGGAGATTCGCTTCAGAGTGCGATCAAGAAGATCGCTGGCGGCGGGCGTGTTGATAAACATGCTGTGGATGAGATGATAAAGGAGATCCAGCGTGCGCTCCTCCAGTCCGACGTCAATGTGAAGCAGGTGATGGAACTATCAAAGCGGATACGTGAGCGTGCGCTCGATGAAAAACCGCCCGGGGGAATGGGTGCACGAGAGCATGTGATCCGGATCGTGTACGATGAACTCCTGCACCTGATAGGCGTAAGCGCGCCCCCGATGCTCGTTACGCAGACGATTATGATGGTCGGACTGCAGGGCGGCGGCAAGACCACGACCACTGCGAAACTGGCACGGTACTTCCAGCGGAAGGGGTTAAAGCCTGCGGTCATCTGTGCGGATACTGACCGTCCCGGTGCTTACGATCAATTGAAGATGCTGTGCGACCGCCTGAACATCGCGTTCTACGGGGAGCGTACCGATGACCCCATTGGAATTGTTGAGCGGGGGCTTGAGAAGATCAGCACGTACGATGTCAAGATCATCGACACCGCGGGCAGGCACTCACTCGAACACGACCTGATCGCGCAGATGGAAGCGATTCACGCGATCGCAAAGCCTGACCAGAAGCTGCTTGTGCTGGATGCCGCGATCGGGCAGCAGGCAATGGAACAAGCTCGCGCATTCCACGACGCAATCGGCGTAACCGGAGTTATCATCACAAAGCTCGACGGCACTGCAAAGGGCGGCGGCGCACTATCAGCGGTCTCTGAGACGAACGCGCCGATCGCGTTCATCGGCGTCGGTGAGGGTGTTGAGGATCTGGAGAAGTTTGAGACCAACCGCTTCATATCGAAACTGCTCGGCATGGGTGACATCGAGACGCTGATCGAACGCGCTGAAGAGGCGTTCACCGAAGAGATCGACGTCGAGAAGATGATGTCAGGCAAGCTCACGCTAAAAGACATGTATCAGCAGCTTGAGGCGATGAACAAGATGGGTCCCCTGAAGCAGGTGATGCAGATGCTCCCCATAGGCGGCATGAAGATCTCGGACAACATGTACGCGGAGACCTCTGGCAAGATGGGTGGGTACAAGGTCATCATGGACTCGATGACTGACGCGGAGATGACTGATCCGAAGATCATCGACAACCCACGCATAAGGCGGATCGCACGCGGCTCCGGCACCCGGATTGAGGATGTGCGGGAACTCCTGAAGTACCACAGGATGATGCAGAAAGCGATGAAAGGTCTGCGCGGCGGCAGATTCAATATGCAGAAGATGATGAAGAAGCTCGGGATGTGAAGGGGATCGATAGTATCTCCTCAACTTAATGTTTAGACAATTTATAACTACTCAGGCACCTAAACCACTATCGGGGACTTCACTATGCAGGAACTACCCGGGACATGGGGCATACTGCAACCAAACATGGAATATAACCGCCGATTAAGAAGGGGGCGGTTACCCGCTCATTCTGGTCTCAGAACGATTAGGTAGCTCATAACCCTTTCAGTATCGGGCAGCGGTGATCTTGATGAAACACGCATCCACGCTGCTTGCAATGCTGTTGATCATAACATCAGCAAATACCGCAGCAGCCATGCTGGTCGAGGAGGCAGGCGACGCAATACCCAACCTACCCTGCCGAAATCATCCCACCAGCGTCTGATCACGGTCTTGGGCTGGGGTGGCAGGTCTCGAGCATGTCGCCCTGCACCCCTTCCATCTCGAGCAGAAGCCGCTTCACATCGGAACCGAGCAGATACCCGCCGACTCCACCCACACCACCGCCCTTCGCAACCACCCGGTGGCACGGGATAACAACGAGCGCAGGATTCTTCCGGAGCGCATTACCGACCGCCCGCGCCGCCTTCGGACATTTGATCCGCTCTGCAAGCTCAGAATAGGTGACAACCGAGCCGTACGGTATCTTTCTGACCTCTGAGAGAACTTTCTGCTCAAAATCGGTCAATCGTGAGAGATCAACCTCATAATCTGAAAAATCCACGACATCGCCCTCAAAATACCTGATCAGGTCGTAGGAGAGCTCCACGTTCTCCATGTTCATCCGTTCTTAACAACCTCGCCGAGGTCGTCTGTAAACATGAGCATGTTCTCCCTCGTGAGATGCGGCATGACAACAAGGCGCAGCGCACGAGGTTCGCGCGTGGTTGAGACGATCCACCCGCGCTTTTTGAGTTCGCTTCTTGCAAGATCGGCATCCGGCACATCGAGCGCAACGACGTTCATCACAGGGTCGATCAGCGGCTTGATATTAAATTCACGCGCTCTTGCAACCAGTTCGCGTGTCAACTCCATGCAGCGACCAACAATCTTCTCGTAGCCAGCTCTTCCGAGGTATTTGAAGACTGCGTACGCGGCGGCTGCGGATGCCCCGCTTCTGGTTCCGGTGAGCGTCTGCTGGGATGTGACCGTCAGATACGGCGTATCCACTGATAGCCGGCTGAGATACGAATGATCCCGAAACAGAAGCCCGCCCGATGGGATCACTGAGAACCCCATCTTGTGCGGGTCTGAAGCAAGCGATGTTACGCCCGGAATCGCGAAGTCGAATTCGAATTCGGAGACGTGTCCATGAGCCTTCGGGAGAAACGGGATCACAAAACCTCCGAATGCAGCATCGACGTGCAAAAATACGCCTTTGGACATGGCAAGTTCGGAAAGCTCTCTGATCGGGTCGATCTGACCGAATTCCGTTGTTCCCGCGATTCCGACAATTCCGACCGTATCTTTGTTGATCAGGCTCTCGACCGACCCGAGATCGACCTTGAGATCGGAGTCGAGATCCGCCTTCCGCACATCGAGTCCAAGGAGATCGCCGAGCTTGTCGAACGAGAAATGTGCGGATTCCGGAACGATTATGTTGGGGGCAGTGTTTTTGCACGCATTCCGGATTGCATGCATCGCCTGAATGTTCGACTCGGTGCCACCGGTTGTGATGTAGCCGTGTGCATCAGGGTTGTTGAAGAGCGCGCCCATCATCCGCACCACCTCGCGCTCGATCTCCGCGGTTCCTGCAAACAGCCCGGGATCGCCAAGATTTGTCCCGATGAACTGCGTACATGCCTTCACTGCAATGGGGTGCGGGTAAGTGCACATGGAACTCAAAACACGTTCGTAGGGTGTATCTTCGCTTTTCAGATCGTTCAGTATCGATTCAATGGCTTTTTCGTCCATGCAATCTCGGTTCATCGTTACCTCGACTGTTTCGTTGCGGGGTGATTGGCTTTTGCAGGGATAAGGTTAATGGAGATGGCTTGCCAATGGTAACAGAGGTCAACCGTATGAAAAATGGACAAACACTTATACTACTGATGCTTGTCGCGTGCGCATGTATCGCTTCTGCCTGTATCGATTCAACAGAATCTGACATGCCGACAGCAGACGGAAGCGGAGACGCCGGTGCTGCGATTGTGTGGTACTCCTACGAGGAAGGGATGGCGATTGCGGCGGAGCAGGAGAAGCCGGTGATGGTTGATGTGTACGCCAGCTGGTGCAAATGGTGCAAGGAACTGGACCGGGTGATCTACACGGATCCTGATGTGATCAAACTGTCAGATCGGTTCGTCTGCGTAAAGATCAATTCGGACAAGGAACCCGCGCTTGCCAGAAGGTACAATCCGCAGGGCGGGATTCCGGCTGTCGTGTTCCTCAGATCGGATGGGACTGTTGTGCACAGTCTCGGCGGCTATCCGCGAGGCGGTCCGGACGCGTTCATGCAGGAGATGATGGTTGCGCTCGGGAAAGCGTGATCGACCTGACAATATGCAGATGGTTGGTTGCGGTATCGGATCGGTTTCTGGCGAATCTTTGAAGATTGGGTCTGACTCTTTACCCCTGTAGTCACCCATTCGTTGCGATGATTCGGGTTTTCGTGGTTGCACACGATCCCAACCGCGAAGGTAAAGATATAACACGCCACAGACACAAAGATCCGATTACCATGCACGCATCCGAATTTCTCCCGCTCTTCATCCAATTTCGCGACCGTTCGGTTGTAATCATCGGTGGCGGATCGGTCGGCGAGCGCAAGGCAGAGTTGTTCTGCAAATACGCAAGGACAATCGTTGTGAGCTTTGAATTCACAGAAAGGCTGCTGGAATTAAGGGAGATCGAACGGGTGACCACAGACCGGGACCTGACAGACGAAGAGATAACTGACCTCGTCAAGGGCGCTTTTCTGGTGATACCGGCAACAGACGACTCCGCATACAACGAACGCATATCAACGATTGCAAGTCGGAATAAGGCACTGGTCAACCGGGTGGACGATCTCGGCGATGTGATCATCCCGTCGGTTATAACCCGCGGCGACATCACGATCGGAATCTCCACGCTCGCAAACAGCCCCGCACTGTCGCGGTACATACGGGAGCAAATCGAGGGCGTGATAACGCCTGAATACGCAGAGATGGCGAGATTGCAGAACGAGGTGCGTGAGTACCTGAAGGGTGTGGTCCCGGATCAGAAGATGCGGCAGCAGATTCTGCGTGCGATTCTGGACGACGAAGCCGTGTGGGCGCTTCTTGCGGAATCGTACGAAAAGGCTTATGAAGAGGCGAAGACACACTACAAGACAGTATTATGACAGAACTTCTCGGAATCGATCTGGCGATATGGATCGGACTTGCGGCTCTATCGTTTGTTTCGCTTATGATCATCTGGAAGATCGCCGGATGGAAGGGTAGATTTGACCAGTGGAAGCGAGAGGTCGATGAATGGCAAAACCGGGCTTCGTCAGACGGATTTGTGATGGAATCCGGAATGGAAGACGGGATTGGGATGCGAATTGACGACTCATCAGATCGCTCGTTCTTCGAGAACCACACAGATTGGGGGGATTATGGAAACCGTGAACGCCATGAGAGTCACGAGAGCTATGAGAGCAAGGAAAGTCATGTAGCCGAAGGAACGGATGCAGCGGGTGCGCCTGACCCCAGAACAGAGGTCGCGCTTCTGTATGCCCTGACCGACAGGGAGGATGTTGCATGCATGGTGGCAGGGATTGAGAACGACAAAGCCACGATCCACCATGATCTTGGAAACCTGCTGTACCGCTCAAACCAACTGGATGAAGCGGAAAAAGAGTATAGGGCTGCGATACGGCACAACCCCGATTTTGCAAAGGTTCACGCCAATCTTGGTTTCCTGCTCAAGAAGGTTGGGCGGGACAGTGAAGCCACACAGGAGTTCAGGACTGCGCTGGACTCAAAAGACCAACTCCCTGATTCTGGCGAGCGGATCACGCAGATCCTGAAAGAAGAACTCGCAAAGAACTGATCATCAGAGTGTTTCTCGCCGATTTACTTGATTCGTGACTGCGAGTACAAGCGTAATGCGAAGCAAAGGCGTTGCCAGCAGCACCGGAGGCATAAAATCGGCATCAAGAGATGGCTGCGCAATCACAGGTATTCCTGCAGTTTCTGCTCGATATGGGGCTTTGGAAGTGCGCCCACGATCTGTCCGGTCATGGCACCACCCCTGAATACCAGCATGGTCGGTATCGCACTGATCTGATAGTTCATGGCAGCGTTCATATTCTCGTCGATGTTCAGTTTGGCAAACGTTATTCTGCCGGCATATTCCCTTGCAAGCTCCTCGATTATCGGCGCAATCATCTTGCAGGGACCGCACCATTCAGCCCAGCAATCGACCACAACAAACGGGTACTTGTTAACAGTTTCTGCAAGATTCGCATCGGTTAATACCAGTACTTCGCCAGATGTCATTGTTCGTAAACTCTCCATTTTTTTCTTCCGGATTTCATCCAATTCATCCATGATATAAGTTCGAGCGCAACATCATATAAATCCTTGCGCATGGATCACCCATCCAAATCGATCGCATCACTGATTCTCGCGTGGAGTTCTGCAAGATCCCGCTCCCGCAGATCGATCAGCCGTCTGATGCTCTTCAGCACATGCCCTGCGGGCGCATCAGCTCCAATCGGCTTCTTTGTGTAGATCTGATCAAGCGAGGCGCACAATCGTTTGTATGTCCCGGTCTCTCGATCGAGTTTCACGTATCGGTCTATCGTCTCCTGATCAACACCCGCGCTTCTTGCAGCAGAAACGAACGAATCGAGTTTCCTTGAGGCTGAGACGATGTCCTCGATCACAGAGATTAATCCTTCCTGCGTAATCGGTTTGACAAGATACTCGGTTATGTACTCTGCTTTTTTGTGCACGACGTCAGCTGTCAGCTGTTTTGCTGTGAGAATAACGACCGGAATTGATTTCAGCCGCTCGTCAGCCCGTATTCTGTCCAACACCTCCCAGCCATCCATGATCGGCATCATCAGGTCAAGCAGAACCAGGTCAGGTAGCTCCTCCTGTAATTTTTCGAGGCATTCACTTCCGCTGTGTGCGGTCACAACCTCGTAACCACGGAGGTCAAGCATCATCGAGACCAGATACACGATATCAGGCTCGTCATCCACAACCATAACTTTCATGACAAACTCTCCACACTTCTCCCAAGTACAGTGTAGTGCTCACAGGTACTTAACTTTTGTCTCTCGTTCAGTACTTCCGAATACCCCTACTTCAGTAGTTCCGAATGCCCATACTTCCGATACTGGTTCTATGTAAAGTCTCTAACTGTTTGAGAATCATCAACGCGCTGCTGAAATTCGATACGCGAAGCCAGTGCACCGATCATCTAACACATCACCACATCACCAAACCACCGCGCCACCACTCCTTAATCTGGCTCTTGTCTCGCAATCTTGCGCATGTCAGTACCGCAAGCCCCGGAATC
>JAGGRW010000040.1 GCA_021159385.1 Methanosarcinales archaeon | reverse complement strand
AAAATGTAAAAATATTCGAAGAGAAGTTCTGAACGCGAAAAGTGTACGCGATGTTGTGAACCTACCATGCACTTGAGGTGTACGCGATGTGTTGAGCCTTACCAGCTATCTATAAAAAAGCGCAGTTTGTGCCGTGTGCTCGAGTATATGCCTCCGACGTTGCTTCGCAGTCAGCGTTCATCCGCGGTTCATTAAAAACTCTCGACGAGAAATGGAAAAGTTATTCAATTCATAGTCCTGAACAAGAGCGCGGGAGATAAATACAAGATAAATATAAATACATACCCGCGCCAATATCAGAGATATGCTTGATTTCATCGTGGAACTCTTCAAATCGGTGCCGCATTCGGTTGCGACTGTTCTGATCGCTGCAATGCCGATTGCGGAACTCAGGGGCGCGATTCCGGTCGCAATCGGACTCTACGGCATGGATCCGCTGACCGCATACCTGCTTGCAGTGATCGGGAACATGCTGCCGGTTGTGCCGCTTCTACTCTTTCTCGAATCAGTGTCCGACTATATGAGGCGGTGGGTATTCTGGGACGTCTTCTTCAACTGGCTATTCAGGCGCACGTATCACCGGCACAACGCCATGTACGAACGGTACGGCACAATCGCGCTTGCGCTCTTCGTTGCAATCCCACTGCCGGTCACGGGCGCATGGACCGGGTGTGCGGCAGCGTTTGTATTTGGGATTCAGTTCAGGCATGCGCTTCTTGCGATCCTCGCAGGCGTACTGATTGCGGGAATCATCGTAACGACGATCACACTCGGCGGCGTGGGTGTATTAAGTCTTTTTTAAACTAAAACTCAAGATACGGCGACTGCGAAAGAATAGAGATGCCATCATCTGCTAACTGCAAGACCCGCACCTGATTTACGATGGCTGATCCCCTGTGCTTCACCACATGAACCGAGCGCTGGAGGTTGTTTCCTACGCGCACCATGCCGATATTGGTGATCGAATCAGCGCTGTACGCAATGATCTCGTCAACGCCATAGATTGTGCCGGTTGCAACAAGGCATGTGGCAGAAGCCCTCCGCAGAACATTGAAGACATCGTCAACCATACTCTTCAGCCTGTACTTCGACTCTATCACCAGAAACACCGCCTCAAGCGAGTCGATGAAGATTAAATCCGGATTCACATCCTTTATCTTGGTTTCAAGCAGTTTCTTGAAGTTCTTGATCAATTCATCCGGCGTCCTCTCTATCGTCTTCTGAAGCCGCAGATCCGGGTCAGCTACATCGACGAAGACGACCTTTCCTTCCTTTTCAAGTTCCCAGAAATCCCAGCCGAACGAGGTGTACCATTCCCTCTGCACACAATTGGCTTCTTCCGATGTGAGTACGATCATCCCTTTCTTTCCGGCAAGTGCTCCGTTATATATGAACTCTCCACCAAAAGCTGTCTTTCCAGTGCCGGATCCACCAATAACAACATTGACAGATCCTTCGAAGAACCCGTCTCCGAGCAGTTCATCGTATCCGGGTATTCCGGTCGCAATCCGTTCCATACGTCGCGCATCTTCCATTGTAATCACCACATCCTGAATCTCGATATTCTCAAATTTGAGACGCCGCTCCACCGTTTCACGAACGTCTCAACAACATGTATATTCGGGTCGATCCTATATAAACACACTCGAAATAATCCTCATCCTCGAACTTGTCCAGTCCCCGCCCGTACCGGGCACGTTCGGTCGCCCCGATGTAGACGTAACTGACATTATATTTATTCAATAGATCAATTGCAACACGCATATCCTGCGTGTTGTAGATCCGATCCACGTCCGCAGCCCGTGCCAGTATCTCATCGTGTTCGCTCCGCCACATCATCTCGTGCCCCTGCCAGCCGATGACGGTCGGAAGCCCTGTGAACGCGGAGATCCTCGAATCGGTCGTGTAGCACCGCCCTGGCGCCTCCAGGATAACGGGCGTTCCTGCGATGTTCTCGCGGATCCATGAGATCGCAAGGTAGTCGCCCCTATCTGATCCACCCGATCCGTTCAGATACAGGATCCCGTCCAGCGTCGGCGGGTTGTTGTCAAGCGCAATCTTTGCGCCCGTTGCTGTGAACGGGTAGATTACGCAGGACAGGACGAGTACGAAGAGCAAGACTGCCCATACTGTTCTGATCCTGCTGTTGAGTTGTTTTAGCAACGATTCAGCATCATACAAGCAGTACCCTGATGCAATCCCCCAAAAAATCCAGATCTGCAGGTACAACTTAAATATCGTGTTCATGCGATCGTTTGGCGCACCGAGACGGTCATTGAGATAGAATATTTCGCAGAACGTGGCGAGCAGTGCGCCAATCACTATGAGGATCAGAACGAACCGGATGGAGTTGTTGAGCGAATTGTTGAGCGAGCCATTGTGTGAGTCATCGTCAGTTTTTTGTTTGAACAATAAATATCTCCCGATCAGGATCAACGGAAGGGTGATGAGCAACGTCCGGGAATGGAAGAAGGCGAGAAGTGCTATCGGGATTGCGAGGATCACGTATTTTTTATCGAAATCCGAACGCAGAAACAGGGACGAGAATATCAGAAACAGGAAGAGCGCAAATATTTCGATGAAATTTACGAGAAGCGTTTTTTGATGAGCGATCTCGATTCCGGATGCGCATGAACTCTGGAAATTGAGATGAAACGGGAGGAAAAGAAGTATACTCAAAAATATGGTGGCTATGATTGGGATCGCGGCATTCTTGATGTAGATGTAGCTGCGAGACCGTCCGTTCTCACGATTTGCGGCATGATACTGCTGATCCACAACCATAACAACAAAAAGAATCACGTACGTCGGGTAATCCCATGCATTGATCGGGAGGAGTGCTCCGAGGGCAAGCGCGAAGAGAAGTATTCCGAAGACGGCTTCGATTCTGCTGCCACGGCACTCGTCCTCGCTCTCGCCCCCGTACATCAGCATCCCTCCTTTTTGGGACCTGTAGACGCCAAGCATCAGCGTAAGCAGAAGCAACTGGAACGGAATTGCGATTACATGCGGATGGAGGTCCCCGAAGATGAAACTGAAGTACGGAAATTCGTTTATCGTGTGCGGCACGATCCTTGTGGACGCCCAGTACCCAAAGAGCTGCTCGCGTTCTATTATCGGCAGATTCAGGAGATCTCCTGCCAGATTGAAGACGATGTACGGGTTTGCGATGAAGACAACGAAAATCATCGTCCATATCCCGTATCCGACCTTCCGCGTCAGGTTATATCCGATTCCGAAGGCTGCGGTTGCCGCAAGTGCGGAGAATGTAACCAGTCCGAGGTTGTACGCGACGCTCGTTGAAATTCCGGAGAGGCGACTCAATACCGCAACGATCAGGTACCCGAAATAGTAGTAGAAATTGACAGCCCCGCCCGCAAACCATGGATCGTGCGGCGGGAAGTGTGCGCTCTTTGCGATCGCGTTCAGGAATGCAAAGTCCATAAACTTCTCGCCAAAGTCGGTTATCTCCGGATTGTACGCTCGTATCGCAAGAAACAGCATGAAAACGACGAGGAATATGAGTTCGCTCCTGATGATCGAATTTCTATCCAGCCGGGCTACGCTGACGCGGACGCCGATCCGCGGTCTCATCTTTATTGCGCAGAGGAGCGACACGGTGCAGAGTATCGCAAGTGCGAAGAAGATCGTGCTGCGGCTGAATGATAGAACATAAGAGAGTATCCATGAGAGATACGCCAGTATCAGTATCCCTACAATCTTTGACACGCAGTATCCCTGATCAGAGAGGTTCTTGCAGGCAACCTTTGTTATCGGGAACGCTGCTGCTCCGATCAGAACCACGATCGCGTACCAGCTAAGTGACCAGATGAGTGTCTCGCCTAACATATCTTCGCCAAACTTATATGCTACAGAGATCGTATATCAATGTATATGGATTTGGTGTATGCGGAACTTATCATACGGTTCATAATTGAGTTATTCTGTATGTATGCGTGCGTCTACGCAGTCAGATCGACGAAACTCGTTTACTGGAGGCAGTGCTGGTACATTATTCTGGCTGGCTGTCTGACGCACACCATATACCTGATGATTGCGCTGGTTTCAAATGGCGCTCCCTGTGCGAGTCTGCTCAGTGCAGGTATGCTCAGGAACCTCGGGATGGGGCTTGTCGCCATCGGGATGCTGCTGCTTGCAAAGAGGATGAAAGCGATTATGGGATCAGCATAGCATGTCAACCGGAGCGAATGAGGCGGATACGTTAATCGAAGTGCTGCCGTCCATAAGTTTGCTGACTCGACCATGACGATCAAGATCGTCGGCAACGCAATCGTCAAAACCAGATGAGTGTTTCGTCTAACAGCTTCACCAAACTTATATGCTACGAAGACTGCATATCAGGGTATATGACTTTGATGTATGCGGAACTTATCGCACGGCTCATAATCGAGTTATTCTGGATGTATGCGTGCGTCTACGCAGTCAGATCGACGAAACTCGTTTACTGGAGACAGTGCTGGTACATTATTCTGGCTGGCTGTCTGACGCACACCGTCTATCTGGTAATTGAGCTGGTTTCGAATCCTGCCCCGTGTACGAGTCTGCTCAGTGCAGGTATGCTCAGGAACCTCGGGATGGGGCTTGTCGCCATCGGGATGCTGCTGCTTGCAAAGAGGATGAAAGCGATTATGGGATCAGCATAGCATGTCAACCGGAGCGAATAAGGCGGATACGTTAATTGAAGCGCTGCCGTACATCCAGGAGTTTGCGGGCTCGGTCATGGTGATCAAGATCGGCGGCAATGCAATCGTCGAACCAGCGATCCTCGACGACATAGTGAGAGATGTGATCCTTCTGCGGCACATTGGCGTCCATCCGGTAATCGTGCACGGCGGAGGTCCTGAAATCTCAGAGAAGATGGAGCGTCTCGGCAAAAGACCGGAATTTGCGGGGGGCTTGCGCATAACCGACGACGAGACTCTCGAAATCACGCGCATGGTTCTGGTCGGGAACGTAAACACGCGGATCGTCTCGCTCATCGGCAAATACGGCGGAAAAGGCATCGGACTGTCAGGAAAGGACGGGAAACTGATCCTCGCCAGAAAGAAAGCGCCGGTGGCACCGGTGGCACCGGTGGCGCCAGTAGCAGTCCGGACTGCTACGGATGATTCTGATCTGATCGATCTGGGCTGGGTCGGCGAGACCGAGATCATCAATCCCGATATCGTCATGATCGCTTCAGAACACGGATACATTCCTGTGATTGCGCCGATTGCTGTTGATTCCTCAGGACACAGCCTGAACCTGAATGCGGATACCGTATCAGGAGATATTGCGGCTGCGCTCCATGCGAAGAAGTTGATCCTCTTAACCGACGTTTCCGGGGTGCTATCCGATCCATCCGATGAGCTCACACGGGTGTCGCACGTTTCTCTGTCTGAAGTTGACGATCTGATCAAAAGAGGCGTTGTGAGCGGGGGCATGATCCCGAAGGTTCGTGCAGGCGTCTGCGCGATCGAAGGAGGGGTATCGAAGGTGCATATCCTCGATGGGAGCAAGCCGCATTCGCTCTTGCTCGAACTGCTCACCGATTCCGGGATCGGGACGATGATGGAGTGAGTGGCTCGGGACTTTGGTTCTCGTCACTACAATGGTATACTCGACACCGACACATTAAGATCATCCGGGTGCGCAAAAGCAGATGCAAACGACCAGCGTGTTAGCGTTCAGGAGGCAGAACCATTCCAACAATCAGCGAAAAGATACTGAGCAGGGCGTCAGGAACCTGTGCGCAGGCTGACGACTTCGTGATAGCAGGGATCGACTGCGCGATGGCGCACGACGGAACCAGCGTGCTTGCGATACGGGCGTTTGAAGAGATGGGGATCGGCAGTGTCTGGAATCCTGATCGGATTGTAATCCCGTTCGATCACATCATCCCGTCGAACAAGGAGACCACTTCAGTTCTCCACCGGAAGGTGCGGGAATGGGTGCGAAAGCAGAAAATATCCAACTTCTTTGATATCGGCGAAGGCATCTGCCACCAGATCATGTTAGAGCGGTTCGCACGCCCGGGAATGCTTATTGTTGGTGCAGACTCGCATTCATGCACGTACGGAGCAATCGGAGCGTTCGGAACAGGGATCGGCGCAACCGAGATGGCTGAGGTCTTCGCGTCCGGGGAGTTGTGGTTCAGGGTGCCGCAGTCGATCAGGATCACGGTGGACGGCGCGCTTCCTGACATGGTGAGTGCAAAGGACGTGACACTGCATCTCATCGGCAAGATCGGCGCAGGGGGTGCAACATACAAAGCGATCGAGTATTACGGCGAAACGATCGCGGGTCTCTCGATCTCGGGCAGAATGACGCTCTGCAACATGAGTGTTGAGATGGGTGCAAAGGCAGGGATCGTTCCTCCGGACGATGTGACGTTTGGTTTTCTGGGAGCGCGTCCCAGCCAGGACCCAATCTACGCTGATTCGGACGCATCGTACAGTGATGAGTTATTCTTTGACGTAACCGACCTCCCGTCGCAGATTGCGACACCGCACACAGTGGATAACGTGCAGCCCGTATCCGATCTTGAGGGGCTGCCAGTCGATCAGGTCTTCATCGGGTCGTGTACGAACGGGAGACTCGAAGACCTCGCTACGGTTGCTAAAATCGTGAAAGGAAAGAAACTACGGGTCAGAACGGTCATCGCGCCCGCATCCAGATCGGTGCTTCTGGAGGCGATTACGACAGGGGCAATCGGAACGCTTGTTGACGCGGGCGCAGTGATACTCCCGCCCGGATGCGGTCCCTGTCTTGGTGCGCATCAGGGCGTACTCGGCGAGGGCGAAGTCTGCCTCTCGACTGCTAATCGCAACTTCAAGGGGCGGATGGGCACAGGCGGGTTCATCTATCTTGCGTCGCCTGAGACTGCGGCTGTGACTGCGCTTGCAGGGGAGATTGCGGATCCGCGGGGTTCTTGAGTCTCTGCAAAATCAGAGAGCTTCGGAGAGTTGAATTCCAATCGAAACCCCTTAGCCCGCTTATCTGCAAGCTTCGCATACTCGCAATCGATCTCGTAGCCAACATAACTGCGGTTCGCCTTTATCGCTGCGATCGCGGTCTGCCCGCTCCCCATAAACGGGTCGAGAACGACCTCGCCCTCAAACGTATAGAGCTGGATCGTCCGGTAAGGCAGTTCCACCGGAAACGGTGCCGGATGCCCGATTTTCTTCGCAGATTCCGACGGGAATGTCCAGATGCTCTTTGTAAACTCGAGGAATTCGTCCCTTGATATTGTGTTCTCCCGTTTCAGAGGTTTCTTCCTCCCGAATGTGTTTTTGGAGAAGATCAGGATGTATTCGTGCACATCCCGGAGCGTCGGGTTTGCGGCGGACTGCCAGCTTCCCCATGCGGTCGAGGAACCCGCGCTGGACGCCTTATCCCATATAACCTCGCCCCGCATAAGAAATCCGAGTTCGATCATGTCCTCGGCAATCATTGCGTGAAGCGGGATGTATGGCTTCCTGCCGAGGTTTGCAACGTTTATGCAGGCGCGTCCGCCGGGCACAAGGACTCTGTGAACCTCACCCCATACTCGCTTCAGGAATTCACGGTAGTTTTCAAGTGTTAAGTCCTCGTCGTATTCCTTTCCAACGTTGTAGGGGGGAGAGGTTACCATCAGGTGAACGCTGCTATCTGGCAGTTCGTCCATCGATTCGGCGGATTTTTGGAGGATTTTGTTCAAGGATTCGGGAGGGATAGGGTTCTCTACGTATGCGACCTTCTCCACTTTCGGCAGACTTTCGTACAG
>JAGGRW010000207.1 GCA_021159385.1 Methanosarcinales archaeon | reverse complement strand
GCTATTATGCATTGCGGCAGCCGGAGTTGCGACTTTCTGATTTCTTCTGGTCGGTATGGGATAACAGAACTAAAAACCCCCATGACCCAACAGGACGCCCATGACCCTCCAGGTCACCCATGAGCATGAAAATCTCAAACCTACTTTCGGAGCAAAGTCTCATAAAACCGCCTCATAATTGCGTTTGTGAATCCTTGTGGATTCGGCGACGATGTTTCCGGAGCAACAACTAAATAGAGAGATGTGAAATACGATAAGGTATGCTCCGCGTAACCTTTCTTGGGACCGGCGGTTCGCTGCCGACGCCGCACAGAAATCCATCTGCAGTCCTTATCAACCGCAAAGGTGAACTTATGTTGTTTGATTGCGGCGAAGGGACTCAGCAGCAGATGATGCGGGCAAAAACCGGGATGATGAAACTCTCTTCTATTTTTATCACCCATCTCCACGCCGATCACATTCTTGGCATACCAGGCTTGATCCAGACCATGTCGTTTCACGGGCGGGAGGATCCGCTGCTCATACACGGTCCCGAAAAGTCGAGAGAGCATATTGTAAACCTCACGCGTGTCGGATACACCAGACCGAGATTTGAGGTGCGGGTGACTGAGCTGTCGCCGGGCGACGTGGTCCGACGGGATGGATACGATGTGCTCGCTGTCGGAACCGAGCACAACATACCCTCGATCGGGTATGCGCTTGTTGAGCATGAGAGAACCGGCAGATTCAACCGCGAGCGGGCAATCGAACTTGGGGTTTCGCCGGGTCCGCTCTTTTCACGGTTGCAGCGCGGCGAAAGCGTTACCGTGGAAGGCGGGGTGGTGCATCCGGTGGACGTTCTCGGAAGCCCGAGACCTGGGCGGCGCGTCGTTTACACAGGAGATACCCGACCGACCAGCGACATCCTTGAGGCGAGCCGCGGCGCAGACCTCCTGATCCACGACGGCAGTCTCACGCACGATCTCGTCGAATGGGCACGCGAGACGATGCATTCCACCGCAAGAGAGGCTGCGCTCCTCGCAAAGGAGGCGGATGTGCGGGAACTGATACTGACCCACATCAGTTCCAGATATTCGGACCCCTCGCCGATCCTCGAGGACGCTACTGCGGTATTCGACCGTGTGCGGGTCGCAAGGGACTTTCTGGAGATTGAGGTACAGTACCGGGATTCATAATCATGATTCGTGTTGGGGATGTGGTTGAGTGTGGTAGTAATCGTGGAAGGGTCGGAGCGGTTATGCCGTACGGAGGCGCGCTCTCTATAGTCACCGCAGCGCATCTTTTGGAGGGGTTGGAAGGGTCGGAGGGAAATGGCGCAGGACCTGCCATGGTCGGCGGAGTTGCGTGCGATGCTGTCCGGGTGATCAGTGGATACAACCTCGCAATCCTGCAATCACGGAACTCGGATGAGATCGAGCGTTCCGATATCAAAAACCCCACAGTCGGGAATGCAAACCTCTTTACAGCCGATCACAGCAGCCCCTGCCGGATACAAAGCATTAGCAGCCCGGTCTACTACGTCTATTTCGGGTGCAGCGATCTGCCGATGCCTGGCGATAGTGGCGCACCGATTCTGCAGGACGGCGCGGTCGTCGGGATGCTCTCATCGCTCTTTCCGAACAACTGCACAGGGCTGATCGTCTCGTCTGATGTGCTGTCGGTCGGCTCCACGCGCAGATGAAGCACGAACCGGAACAGAGGTCATGTGTGCTTTGGTTGAGTGGAAAGGGTCAATAATTTGACCATCGCCCGTTTTCTATGAATTCACTCCATCACAACTTCGCCGGGATGCGTGCCGGTTCCCGGGTCCAGCATCACTCCGACGTTGATGCACGTATTGATGCCGGTATGCACGTTGTCGCCCATGATTGCGCCGAGCTTTCGTCTGCCCGTGTCAACAGGTACGTCCTTTAAAACGACACGGACGTTCCTGCCATCGTGCCGCAGGTTAGCGATCTTCGTTCCCGCGCCAAAGTTACATCCCGACCCGATGACGCTGTCGCCTACGTAGCTGAGATGCCCGATGTTTGTTTTGTCCATTACGATGCTGTTCTTGATCTCAACAGCGTTTCCGATGCGGACGTTGTTCCCAAGCGATGTTCCTGGTCTCACAAAGCAGTTCGGACCGATATCGCAGTTTTCCCCGATCATTACGGGTCCTGTTATGTACGAGCCGTTTCTGATGATTGTGCCCGCACCAACGACTACATTGCCCTTCAATGTGGCGTACGGCTCGATCTCACCTGCAATCTCAGTCCCCATCCCTGAGAGCAGGTATTCGTTTGCATCCAGCAGATTCCACGGTCTTCCGATGTCGATCCACGTATCCAGAGTCGAGTAGCCGACATCGACACCGGCGCCGGTATCGTCTATCAGTGACTGGATCGAGTCTGTTATCTCGTACTCGCCGCGTATCGATTTTTTGGTCTCGTCGATTGCATCGAAGATCGCGTCCGAGAAGAGATAGATTCCCGCGTTCACGAGATTTGATGCCGCACGTCCCGTCTGCCCAGCCTGCCCCGTCTTCGCCGTCTGCTCCGGCTTCTCTATAATCTCAACCACCCGGTCGCCTGCGGTCGCAACAACGCCATAGCCCTCTATGGAATCGACCTCCTTTACTGCCATAATGACATCCCCCCCTCGCGAAACGATCGACCGGAGATCAGACGATCCTACGATCGCGTCCCCGTTCAGAAGAAGAAAACGATCCCCGACAAGCTCACGGACTGTCCCTATCGCGTGAGCGGTTCCGAGCTGCTCCTTCTGTTCCACGTAATCGATTTGAACTCCCATGCGTTCCCCGTCTCCGAAATACGCCCTCACGAGATCGCCCATGTACCCGACCACGCATACGAACTCGGTGATTCCTGCGTCTCTTGCTGAGATAATGATCTGCTCGAGCATCGGTCGGTTTGCAACAGGAAGCATCACCTTCGGGCGCGTCACGGTCAGCGGGCGCATCCTTGTTCCTTCGCCTGCTGCAAGGATCGCTGCTTTCACGCGATCACGCCCGCAATTATCCCGTGAATCTTCTGATAGAGCCCGGAGACTGCAAGAGCGGTCTCGCCCTCGACTGTGATCCTGATCAGCGGTTCCGTTCCCGAAGCGCGGACGAGCGCCCACGAGTCCGCAAACGTGAGCCTGATCCCGTCGATCGTTCCAATCTCTAAAAACTCAAGCGAGCGGAGTTCCTCCTCGATTCGTGCCATCTCGCCATGATACGGGATCGATCCCCGCTTTATCTCGTACTCAGGCATCAGGGAGAGCTGGTCGCTCCACCTCTCGCCCCCATCTCTGCCACTGCCCCCGCCTCTGCCACTGTCGTCACCGCTGTCACCGCCACCCCGGCTCAGTATCTCAACAAGCCGTGCCGCGGCGTATATGGCTTCGGGGCAGTAGGAGATCTTCGGAAATATCCATGTCCCGCTCGCTTCGCCGCCAAAGTCCGCGTTCTTTCTCTTGATCGCCTCTGAGACGAAGACATCACCGACGCGGGTTCTCGTGATCTCGATGTCCGGCAGAACCGCATCGATCAACATCGACGTGTCCACAGGAACGACCATTGACCTCTTCGCCTCGTGCTTTCCGAAGAATGCGAGCAATTTGTCATTTGAGACGAACCTGCCGCGATCGTCAACAGCAACCATCCGGTCAGCATCGCCGTCGTGCGCAATTCCAAGGTCTGCTTTTGTGCTCAACACGACCGATTTGAGAGCGGTCAGACTCTCATCCTTCGGCTCGGAACTGCGACCCGGGAAGAAGCCGTCGGGCTGGCAGTTCAGCGTTATCACATCGCAGCCCATCTCTCGCAGGAGATACGGTGTCGTGAGGGATGCTGCGCCGCACCCGCAGTCAACGACGACCGAAATCCGCTTTCCCTCCGCAATCTCGACGCTGGAGAGGATCGTTGATATGTGATCTGCGACCGCATTCTCATCCTGCCTCACCTGACGAATCTCGTCCCACGACGCAAGTTTCGGGTGCTCGTCGTCGCTCGCTCGCTCGGTAGTCTTCTGCTGCCCCGAATCAAACGCCATCCCGTCGGGATTAAAAAGCTTCACACCGATGTACTCGGGCGGGTTGTGCGAGGCTGTCACCATGATTCCGCAGTCGTAATCCCGCGCTGCGTGGGCGAGAGTCGGCGTTGCGACCATTCCCACACGCGTGACCCTGCATCCCATCGAAAGCAGACCCGAGATCACTCCGTACTCGATCATCTCCGCCGCTATTCTCGTGTCGTGTCCGACGACTATGTTGTTGTACCCGGAGCCTACCGCACGCCCGATCATAAGGGCAGACTCTGATGTGATCGCCTGATTTGCGATTCCACGTATTCCACTCGATCCGAATTTCATGATATCACTCCGATTTAAGCGTTCGTCCGGATGACATTGCACTATCTGGAAATTTGACAATATTTAACTTTCCGCACCCACCTCAAATCCAGTGGTAACCGATGCACCATCTAAAAAATAGGCGACTTTGATGATCATCGTAGATGCAGATTTTACAAATTTACGAAGACATTTCCTTAAATCAGTGCAATCTGCATATGTGTGAGCGTAAATAATATCGGCTATCTACTGTCAATATAGATTATACATAGATAGAAGCATTATCTATGTAGATATATTTATATCATTGGAAACGATATTATTATACGCGAGTATTAAGGTAAAACTCCGGATGTGTAGCAAGACGAGCCTGTGGTGAGATAGGGATGCGATCTCTTGACGAGCGCTGCTGCAATCTTGGGTCACACGCTCGATACTGCTGCTGATAGGGTCGGGTGCGCAATTGACGCTCGAGCTTGCGTCCGGCAGGAAAGTTGCTCGGGGCGGTGCGAGACGCGCAAGAACGAGATTACGCAATCTCATGGGCGCGAATGATCCGATCGCAGGTACGGTTTTCGATCGTGTCGGGCAGGTGGCGGGGTTGGTGAGCGATCGGTGAGCTGAGGGGTGGATTCGGGTGCTCACGCCTTCCATCGATTGCGCACAGACTTCGCACAGTTAGAGACTTTGCATAGAAACTATATATAGGTGCGATATCACAGAAACGTCTGGCAGAATTAAACTCTGCCCGAAAGAGGAACACAAACCACAGGAGACCCTATAATATGAAACAAGCACTAAAACTGACATTCGTCGCACTACTGATCCTGACATCCCTTCCAGCAGCATCCGCCGCGTTCAACGGCACACTCGCTGTCGGCACACCAGTCGAACTGAATGCAACGGACTTGACAGCGATCTGCAGGGACATCAGTAGAGACGGCAATTCCGCATGGATCGAACTTGAAAAGGACGGAGAAGTACGATACAGCCACATCCTGAAACCGGGTGACCCGATCGTCTACGAAAGCGATTCCGGTCTGCTGACATACCAGATCGATGCGACATTTCATGGCACCCAGACCAACATGGCAAAGATTTCACAGATCGACCCAGCCGGAATCGACATGGGCGCCCTCCGAACCAGGCCAGACAGTATCCTGCTCGGAATAGGCGAACGCCGCAATCTGAGCGACGGCACAGAGATTGTGCATAAGATGATGGGCGTAAATGGGGATAAGGCATTAATCGAACTCGTTGGAGATGGCATGGGTCAATACAGCCACATCCTGAAGGAAGGCGATCCGATCGTGTACAAGAACGACTCCGATGAATGGGCGGCGTACAGGATCGATGCGATATTCCACGGCATCGAACATGACATGATCGAACTATCACCTGTTGACCAGCCCATCGATCCATCCACCATTGATTTTAACTACGTAGAGGGGCTCTGGGACAATTTCATACTCGATGTTGGAGCAGAGAAGGACATCGGCAGCGGCACAACTCTCCGGTGCACCGGCATCGATATGACAGATGGTGTGGCGTGGGTCGAACTCTCAAAGAACGGAACGGTGCAGTACAGTCACATCCTGAAGGAAGGCGAATGCGCGACTTATGAGTATTCCGGAATGCTGCACGCATGCGAGGTGCATCGAGTGTTTACAGGAGTGGGCGGAAACCTCGTGGAGTTCTCGCCGGTCAAAGTCTCCGAGATCGATGCGGCGTCCATACCGGACCGATCCGAGTACGTGATGGTCGGGCTGGGCGTGCCCGTAGAACTATCCGGAGGCGCAGAACTGCTCTGCAAACAGATTGACCTGGGCGGCGAAGCAGTCTGGATTGAGATCGAACGAAGCGGGCATGAGAAATTCGAGAAGGTCATAAACAGGACGCATCCGTCTTTTGCGTACCGGGTTGACGACACCGAGTACGTGTATGATCTCGAGGCGGTCTTTCGCGGAAAGGAGAAGAGTGCGATAGAGATCTCGTTTGCAGGTTCATCGCCTGTTGTGGACGGGGGTGCCGATATCCTGAATCACACGCCTGCTCCCACAGTTCCTGCGTTCACAGCGTCTGGTGCGATTGTGGTGCTGGGGCTGCTGGCGGTCGTGCGGGGGAGGCGGCGGCGACACAGCTAAAATCCGAAGATGACTGCGAATCGAGTCGTAGTTTAAGTAAAACTTAATAGACTCCATATCGCACGCTTGACAGGAACTGTGCGGACACACAATTCCACAAACAACAAAAGGAGGATGAATCATGAAGAACAGAACAAAATGGATAACCGCATTCCTGCTCGCAGGACTTGTGGTCTCTGCCGGGCTTGCAACGGCTGGATTGGACCGGGCATACACTGCCATAACCGGGGCGGCGACACTGGTCTTCATGGTGATTGTGTTGAGGGCGGTTGCAATCGGACATGCAGTCTGACGACCCCTCACATCCGGATGATGCGGGTGGCGAGAAGGTACTGATCCTCCCGCTCGGCGAGGAATCCAAGAAGATCACCCAGACGCTCTCGAACGATTCTGCACGGCAGGTGCTCGAATTACTCACAGACAAGGCGATGTCAGCATCAGAGATCGCCTGCGAACTGGATACCCCGCTCACAACGGTCAAGTACAATCTGAATGCGCTGATCGAATCAGGGCTTATCGCGATCAAGCAGACTAAATGGAGTGCCAAAGGGCGTAAAATCAAGATATATGCGCCGGCACATAAGTTGATCGTTGTCGTGCCTGACAAAACAGATAGGAAGTCGGTTGTTGATGTTTTGAGGAAGTATCTTGGCGTGCTGCTCGGTGCGGCGGGTGTATCCGCGATGATCGAGTGGTGGCATCAGCCACTGTTCGCAGGCACACAGAATGCATTGAGAGATGTTGCAGAGGAGACTGCATCTGGCATTCCAATGTCAACTCCTGTCGAGATACCGCCACCGATGGAGGGTGCGCCGCCTGCACCAGTTTGTGCACCAACACCGGTCAATCTGACCATGGCAGGTGGGGGCAATGTGTCAGATGCACTTTCACGTGTGCAGGAAGTGACTGTGGAGGAAGCGGTTGCAATATACCCACCAGCCAGTGCACCTGTGCCGGATGCCATGCCCCCAGTCCCTGAACCAACGCTTATGGCATCGTCTGCTATGAAGGGTGGGGGCATGGATATGTCATCGATCGATCTCACGCAGATGCTCGGATCACATCCGGGCGTGTGGTTTCTGTTTGGGTGCATATTTGTGGTGGTGCTACTTGCGCTGATGGAATACCGGAGGAGAGGGGGTTGAAATCCGGATAATTCGATTTATGGTCAATTTAATGATGGTGAGTTTCCTATAAGTTTACATGTTCCTGCAATAACTCAGAATAACCACGATCAATGCTGTATGCGGTATGCCGACCATCCGTACCTGCTCTGACAATCCCCTGTTCCTTCAGATGTCTGATATGCCAGTTGATCGTGGGCG
>JAGGRW010000069.1 GCA_021159385.1 Methanosarcinales archaeon | reverse complement strand
CACCTAATAATATTGTTATGTAACGAATTTATTATATAAGATTATCGGTTCTTCGGGGCAGCGGCACGGCAAACATCTTATACCCTTCCCGAACCAATTGCTGCCCCAATGGACATCGAAGGCTACGCGAAACGCGGACTCCTGCGAGGCGAGCCCGACCTCGAAGAGAAGCTCACGGACCGGATACTCGAGATCAAAAATATCTCCGGAAGCCGTGCGCAGGCGATCGCCCGTGCAACCATAATCGAAGCCGGTGCCACGCTGCACCCCACAGGCGAGATCACAGCTCCGGTCACATCCGGGGTCACGATGGGCGAGTTTGGCGTCGGATCGAGAGGGGCAGGCGATTTTTACACGCATGAGAAGATTGCGGAGGTGATCGGAAAGACCGACGCTGTCGTTGATTCCTCGCATCTCGACGACTCAGGTGTTGTGCGCGTTCCGGTTTCGGGCGAGGCAGATGGGTCCGGTGCGGACCGGTACGTCGTTCTGAACATCGACGGCACCCACTCACGGCTGAGCGACTTTCCGTTCCTTGCGGGCTTTCATGTCGCCCGTGCCGCGCTGCGCGACATCTACGTGATGGGCGCCCGCCCGATCGCGATGCTGTCAGACATCCATCTCGCAGACGATGGCGACGTCGGCAAAATCTTCGATCACGTCGCAGGGATCACCGCGGTCGCGGAACTCACAGATGTCCCGCTCATAACAGGAAGCACGCTCAGAATCGGCGGCGACATGGTGATCGGCGAGCGCATGACAGGTGGCGTCGGTGCTGTTGGGATCGCAAGCGACCTGACGGCGCGAATCGATGCGAGCGCGGGTGATCTGATCCTGATGACCGAGGGCGCTGGCGGCGGCACGATCTCGACTGCCGCGCTCTATTATGACATGCACGAGGTCGTGGATGAGACGATTAATATAAAATTCATAGATGCGTGCGAGGCATTGATCGCAGCAGACCTGCCAAAACGGATCCATGCGATGACTGATGTTACCAACGGCGGAGTCCGCGGCGACGCAAAGGAGATATCGCGAACCGCCCGCGTAAAACTCAGGTTCTTTGAGGATAAGCTGCGCCCGCTCGTGAATTCCCATGTCCTTTCGATGCTTGAAACACTTGAGATCGATTATCTCGGCGTCTCACTCGACGCGCTCCTGATGATTGCGCCGCCCGATGCTGCAGACGATATCATGGACGCGATCCGGGCGCGGGGGGTTGCCGTCGATGTGGTCGGCGTAGTCTGCGAGGGAACGGGTGCCGAACTGGTCAGAGACGGCGAGGTCTGTGATTTCTCGCCGCGCTTTCGGGAATCCGCGTACACCCCGATCAAGAGACTGGTCGGCGACGAGACTCCTGAGGATTACGGACCGATGCAGGCTGCAATCGACCGGGCTGCGGAAGAGGCAGTGCGGAAGAAGGAGCGGGTGGTTGCGAGGGTGCGTGGACTTTGAGGTCTGGTCTGCGCCCTGCCGATCCCAAAGCCAACAGAACCGATCCACGCACCGGGGGACTGCAAGCATCACAATCTTCATGGTTCTGACGTGTTCTGTGGTCGCCAACGGTCGCTCCCTCGCGTATGTGAAAAACGCGGGCGTGTCCCTCTCAACTTTGCGCCTTTGCGCCTTTGCGTTATGTTGGAGGAAACGCGAAGACGCAGAGGCACGCAAAGATTGGAAACCACAGAATCCGTCAAAATCAGGCAGCTATCAAGCTCCACTCAATATCGCACGTCTGCGGCTGCCGCAAAGCAGAGTGTCTTAACCGAAAAAGCTTGATTGCGCCCACTTTAACTCACATTCGCGCCATGCAGCATCTGCTTGATTCCGGCATGCAGTGCGGGAACGAACATATCCAACCTCCCGATCACCGAAACCGAGACTCCGCTACTGTAGACGCGCTGGGCAAAGCTTCTGCTGGTGTACGCACCGATCCTCATATCAACGAGCTCCATCTGCGTAAATATCGGCAGATACAGAATCCGAACGCCTTTTTTGATCATCCGCTTCATGTAGATGAGACTCATCTCCTGCACCCCGATGTCGTCGAGGAGCACACCCGTACCAGTATCAGGAGGCATGCTTGAGAGGATTATGAGCTGCCGCTCGCCCTTTCTGATATCCCACCTCATGCGAAGCAGCTCAGCAAGTGCAAGGTCGAGTCTCCCGGATCCTGAGCCGTTTGCGGAAAGCAATCGCTTGTAGTCGATCTTGCTATGAGTATCGACGTCAGACCCGAATGCGACGAGCAATTGGGTCTGTGCATCAGCTATTCCTTCAAAGAGAGCGATTGTGGCGATCTTCGCAATGACTGACGGCGCGTTCTCTTTGGGCACGTCCTGATCGAGCGCAACTGACCTCGACCAAGCAGTCATGGCATCCGAGTCGTCAACGAGTATCGCAAGATGCAGCGCTGGCGTACTCCGTGTCCGCCCCCTCTCGATAACAGCACCCATCTGCCTTCCGCGCATGCAGAACTCTGCTTGCGTCCGGTCAACAGAGACGATCCCCATACCATCAAATTGCCTGTACGACATTCTCCCAATCGTTGGAGGAACGTAGTAATCTCTTTTGAGCGCATCGTTTCCGATCTGCCGGCAATTTTCAAGTATCTTCTGATAAATCTTGATATTTGGCTTTTCCGTGTATCGTGCGCAGTACGACGCTGTATCTGAGACGATGTCCATCGTGCCTCGCTCTGTTGCCCTCATGCCACCTCACGCACTCTCTCGTTCCCTCGCGCCCACACTCACATCGAATCCCCGATCGAGACCACCAGTTCCTGCACCCGGTGCAGTGAATGCGGATCGGTCTCGTCCGCGATGATCGTGCCCTGATGAAACGCGGCGTCCATGAACGCGCTGACACGATCCGAGCCCTGTTTCATCGAGAGCTCGCAGTACCGAGCCATCCTGATGACCCCATCGGTCGATACTCCCTGCGGAAGCCCGCGATCCTTCTTCCAGATCAGTCGCGTCTCCTCTGCAAGCGCAAGTATGCCATCAATCACCCTGCTGTCGAGGTCAGGAGTTATCGACTCAAGAAGCGATCGTTCGGTGGAGTTGCTCGGGTAGCCGATGTCTACCGGCACGAACCTCCGTTTCAGCGCGTTGCTGAGCCTGTACGTCCCCTCGTCTCCGAAGTTCGCGGTCACAACGAGCACCCAGTTGTCAGGCTTTAGAAGCGTCTTCTCCTTGTATTCGAGCGACAGGGTTCCTGTCGAGAGCAGCAGAAAGAGACCGGAGTATGCTGAACTGGGCGCACGCGTGAACTCATCGATCAGGAGATTCTTCTGATTGATGATCGCTCGTGCAACGACTCCGTATTTGTATACAAACCGCTCTGCAAGCTCTGAATTGCCTGACATTGCCAGCGGATGAAAACCACCGATCATCTGGTACTCGCTCATCCCCTCTGTCCCCTCGATCTTGTAGAACGAGTCGCTTCCGCCTCCGAGACTTGCTAAAAGGTGCTCTGCAATCGATGTTTTCCCGTTACCCGGAGGACCGTACAGCATTACAGGATATCCGAGATCGATATACCTGAGCGCACGTATAATTGCGTCATCGTGCCCCTTGATCGGACAGGTCTCAAGAATCTGGAGGTAGTCGTCTGTTGTTAACATTTATGCATCTATTTGAATGAAAACTCCACGTTCTTCTCTATGCTATTCAGAAGATTCTCTGCATCGTCCCGGGTACCGTATTCGTACTTTGAGACGAGGAGATCCAGTTCACTCCTGAATTTGCCGATCTTCTGCACGCAGGCCAGTCGGTTCAACTTACCCTTCCGAAACTCACTCTGGAAGTCTTTCATTTCGCCCATAACCTGTTTATATGGATTCTCCATCGCCTCTTCCACTTCCGCTTCCAGTTCACCTACCTCCGCAACAGCCCGGTGGTACACTGCCTCTCCTTCTTCTGTTAGCTCCTTCTCGATATCAAAAGCGTTCAATATCAGATGGTTCGCGAAGAAGGCGATCATGACAAAGACTGTGTGCGACAGGAGATAGTACCAGCAAAGCTTGAGAATGTCCCCGCTTGTGAGCGAAAAGAATGTCTTCACCTTCTCGAAGCTGTCGATGTCAGGCGTCTGACTGACCACAAGCGCAACAGCGAGCAGGACGAAGAGCGAAAGCGTCAGAAACCCGGTTTTTGCGGTTGCATAGAACCGGCTGATCCCGGAGAACCTGAGACTCTGCGCAGTGCCTGCAAGCAGATAGCACCATAGAAGCGGTATCAACGAGCAGAAGACGAGCGCAAGCAAGAGCATATCCGGCTTTCCACCGACAAAATCCAGATTCCACGTCTGCGTGACGTTGTACACGATTATGGCAAATCCCATTCCCGCGAATCCATATCCATATCTCGGCGAGTCCACGATCGCGATCAGGACGACGATAGCACTTGCCATCGCAAAGATCGTCGTCGGAAGGAAATGGAACGATTTGAAGATGAAGTCTCCTTCTATCTGCGCAAGGTTCGTGGCTGCACCGACAGCCCAGTATGCGGAAAACCCGAGAAGAAGGTACGCAGCAAACTTGGCTGCGCGATTCGTTAGTACGTGCACGACCGGAACCGCAAGCCCTGTTAAAAGCATCAGCGTAAATATTGCGATGAACCCGGCAACCCCGTCATAGATTGGTGATATATACACGTTTACGATACTGATCAGTATCACGCACAAGAGCGCGACATTTCCGGATGTCTGATTACCCAATGAACATTCCTCCCACCATACTTACTCCGTACACAGGATTATAGCTCGAAGGATAAATAATTTACTGTTGCTCGTGCGCCCCCTGACCCTGCTCCCCCTGCCCCCTGACGAGATCGTCGTATGTCCGGTATATGGCAATCAGTATTCCCATTATCATCGGCGCAATGAAGAACCCGGCGATGCCCGCGGCAAACGCTCCGCCGATGAACATCAGGAGCATCAGGAGCGGGTGGGTGTACGATCGCACGCCCACGATGTAGGGGCGGAGCAGGAGTTCGGTTGGGCCATAGATTATGGTTGCAGCTACGACGTAAAAAAAAACCGCATCCCATAGCTCATATCGAGGATCGAGGTATCTGCCGATCGCAACCGGACCCAGGATCATCCAGCCCGCAAATATCGGTATCAGTGAGGCGAGAAAGACGAGCGCAGCCAGCGCAAGGACGTGTGAGACACCGAAGAAGTGGAAAACGAAGAGCGAGGTTATGCTTGCGACGATTGCAACATAGAGGTTGCCGATGAAGATTCCAGAGAGTATCCGGTCGGCGTGTTCTGTGAAGACGTCGATTGTCTGAAGACCTGATTTCGGGAGCAGGTTCTTCACAAGACCGGTCAGTTTCGCTCCGTCTTTTAAGAGGAAGAAGCAGACGAATATCGAGACGATGGCGTTTACTGCGAGAATTGTTACCCTTTTTGCATAATCAAACGCAGGGATCTGCCCGATGATTCCGATGGCTGTGGATGTGAGATTCTCAATAGTTATCGAGATATCCGCATATACAAATTCGGGGAGGTCCATGCTCTCGATTGTGGTTGTGATCGATGCTGTTATCTCCTGATGGTGTTCAACTGCCCAGACAACTTGATTTACGATCTCGATCACCCCAATCCCGAGTATGAACACGATCGGCGCCACGATTGCGAATGTTGTGGCAAACGGCGCGAGTTTTGAGTATTTCAATAATTTGTCGTTTATCGGTCTGCCAACGTACGCAAAGACGACGCCTAAGACGATACCGTCCCTGAGCGGCAGCACGATGTATATTATTGCCAGAACGAGAAAGAGGACGCACGTGATAACCGCAATCGTCCATCTGTGTTCGATCAACTTTGATACGCCATCTGGCTCCATGATAAACTATCGACCCCCACTCCTGATTCTTCGAAGAGATCTGAAAACTCCTACTACTCATGCATCGGAACGACCCGCTCCATCCTGCTGCTGCGAACTACGATGACCGAGCACGGCGCTGTGGACGCGACCTTCTCGGCGACGCTTCCGAGAAGCGCTCTTGAAACGATGCTCCGCCCTGAGTAGCCCATCACTACCAGGTCGATTCCCTCATCTCTTATTATCTTCAGTATCTCCTGTGCCGGATTGCCGTCGCGCACGATGATCTCGGCAAGAACGCCTTTTGACTCAGCGATCGCCTTGACCCGATCCGCAACCTTTGCAGACTCGTCGAGCAGGCGATCTCGCATTCGCTTGATCGCGGATTTCGGAAGTGATATTACATCGCCGTAATGCCTGCCAGCGCCGACGCCGCCAGCACCGACTATGCGTTTCTCAAAGAGGTGGCCAGTGTCAACGATGTTGCATGCGGAGATCTTTGCGCCGACACGCCGCGCTGTGCTTGCCCCTGATTGCGCTGCGTACTCGGCGTCCTTTGACCCGTCTGTCGGGATCAGAATGTTCTTGTAATCGCCAGTCGGAATTCCGCCTCGCACAAGCATGACGTGGCACTCTGCGCCCCGGAGTACACGGTTTGCGGTCCCGCCGATGCGCGTTGAGTGGTCCGCGCCGGTCGCACCCATGAAGATCACGCTGGCGTCGATCTCTCTTGCAAGATTTGCGATCTCATCGAACGGGCGGCCAATCACAACCTTTGCTGACGCAACAGTTACTCCGTTCTCTGCCGCGACCTCTTTCACCCGCTCAAGATACGACTCTCCTGCCGCCTCCATGCCTTCCACGATCTCAGGGTCCTTGTACACGCTCGAATCGACCACGTGGATTGCGGTCAGTTCAGCGCCGTAAATCTCGGTGAATCGAACAGAGTGGACGATCGCAGCATCCGACTGGGCTGAGCCGTCAACCGGCACCAAATACTGAAATTTTGCCATATTTACTCTCCTCCTGATAATCCAGTGCTCTTTTTGTGATCTTGCTACTTCGGTACGCTGTACACCCGCTCGGCACGAGTGCCTTTCACAACAAAGACCGAGCACGGCGCAGTTCGTGTGACCTTCTCGGATACGCTTCCGAGTATCAATCTGGAGACCTTGCCCTTCCCGGTATACCCGATCACAACGAGATCGACCTTCTTCGTATCGATCACCTTCAGTATCTCAACAGCAGGTTTCCCTTCCCATACGATGGTATCAGTTTCGACACCTTTCGCACTGCCAAGCGCAGCCACCTCCGCTGTGATTCGCTCTGCCTCCGCGAGCTCCTTCTTGCTGCCGGTGCGTATCATGGAACACGCGATCAAACCGGCACCATAACGGTTGGCGATGCTTGCAGCAAACGTCGCGGCATATCCTGCATCAGCCGAACCGTCCGACGGGATCAGGACATTTCTGTAAAAATCGTCGTAGAGCGAGCTCTCGCGAACCAGTAGCACATGACACCGCGAACCCCTGATCACGCGCTCTGCGGTACTCCCGATCGTCTCGCCCTCTGCGTAATCCGAACCGTGAGCGCCAAGAACGATCACACTGGCGTCGATATTCTTCTGTTCTCGTATGATCTCGTTGTACGGCGATCCTGTGAGAACCTTCGTCTCGAGAACGCCGACTCTGTTCTCCTTACACTGATCTCGCACGGCATCAACAAGCGACTGTCCGATCGCTTTCTGCTTCTCGATCTCATCCGCATCTTTATAGACTCCGGTATCTACCACGTAGATAGGGGAAATCTCTGCATTGTACATCTCTGCCATTCGTATGGCGTGCTTGACTGCCACACTGGAATAATCCGAACCATCGACCGGTAACAGGAATTGAAACTTTACCATAAGCGGCACCTCGTTGTTACATAGGTCATTCCATGACACTTAAGTCTATTCATCTTCGGGGACTGTTCCACCACGTGGTGTTGGCACGGTTCTGGTTGCTGCCTGCCCGATGCTGCTTCTCACAAATACAGTATCCGGC
>JAGGRW010000081.1 GCA_021159385.1 Methanosarcinales archaeon | reverse complement strand
AGTCCCAGCATAGTGAAGCCCCCCCGATAGTGGTTTTAGATACCTGAGTAGTTACTAAAATTCCTTCTTCATACCCTCACTCATATCAGGCGCAGGCTCTGCATAGCGATATTTGGGGGGCGAAAGGCTTTTATAGGGTTGGGTTATGCGTATGGATGTAACACCTCAGAGTCGATTATTGTAACAAGGCATCCCCCCACAACCGAAACTCCTATCGTTTTGCGAACAATTCTCGGCGCGGGCGTGAATTACACAACGATACAGGCGGCGGTGGGTGCGGCAAGCGAGGGGGATACGATTGAGGTACGGAGTGGGACGTATGTTGAGAATGTGAATGTGGGCAAACGACTCACGTTGATCGGCGATGGCGCGGCTGTGCAGAGAAACAAACGCGTGGCATCCGGCACAATCGAATCCTTTTTACACCGAGAGCCTAATCATCTCCACAATGCACCGCGTGAACCTACTCCATACACACGGATTGTCGATCGACTGCGATTACGACGAGGTACTGAATCTGAGTGCGGAGGGACCGCTATCCCGCGTCTGCAAGCCATTCATAAAGAAGATAAATGATCGGTTGAAGAGCGAGAAGCCGGCGCGGGTCGATTGTGATCAGGTCATCGCATCCACGTGGCTGCCGCCGATTCCGGGGGTGGTGTTCAAACGATTGATCAAAGCCGAAGTGAGCATTGCTCTCGGAAAGTATGTACCCGAAACGGTCTCTTTTGAGATAACGCGCAAGTGCGGGTGCGATTGCGCACACTGCGCGATGAGCGACGGGGAGTATGAACTTTCCGTCGATGAGATCAAGAATGCGATCGATCAGGCACTGGACATGGGCACGTTCGTCATTACATTCACAGAAGGCGATCCGCTGCTTCGCGACGAACTCTTCGAGTTGATCGAGTACATCGACCACGATCGGGCGATCACAAACATCTTCACTCCCGGTCTTGAGATGACGCCTGCGAACGCGTCCCGGTTGAAGGAATGCGGGCTTCACAATCTTCTGATAAGCATCTACAGCACTGACCCACCGAAACACGATGCGGTGAGACGTGTCGATGGCGCATTCGAGAAAGCAGTAAACGCGATCCGGTGCGGACTGGATGCGGGGCTGCTCGTGACGATGGCAACACACGTCTCGCATGATCGGATGCACGAACTCACCAAGCTCTACGACTTTGCGTGCGACCTCGGCGTACACGAGTTCTCGATCTGGGAATCCGCGGACGGCAGCCTCACCGATGCGGACCGCAGCCAGATACTCGAGATGTACCACCGCGTAAACGGAACCCCGGGCGGACCCAGGATCTTTGCGAACACGTATTTCGAGGGCGAGATGCTCGGATGTCTCGCAGGGCAGCGGTGGATGCACATCTGCGTGGACGGCTCGGTTACGGCAAGCCCGTACATCCCCCAATCATTCGGAAACGTCCTTGACACGCCACTTGCGGAGATATGGAAGAAGATTCGTGCTGATGAGAGGTTTTCCGGAAGAAGAGGCGTCTGTGTTGGGGATTGAAGACACTGCCGGCATCCTCTAAATTATACTGAACCGTATCTGCTTTCTGTAACTTTCTGCCGGTTATGAGATGGATGATCATCCCTGAACAAGAATCTCTGAATTCACAATGTTTCCTTGTGAATCTGCGGAGTCCTCCACCCCCTCATCCGCTCTGTAGTTCCCCATGCCCACATAATGGACTCGGCGGGATTCGAACCCGCGGCCTTTACGTTGCGAACGTAACGATCTACCCCTGATCTACGAGCCCGCTACTCCTTTGCTTTTACAGGAGCCTGCCGATCTCGGCTACCTGCACGCTCTCAACATCTGCGACCTGCGAAAACGCCTCTTCCACGGAATCAGTGCCGCCCTCGACATCGCCGACAACGATCGTCACCATCAGGGCAACGAGCCCGAATGCGACCGGCTCTTCGTTTATCCCTTGTAGTTCGATTCCTTTCGGAACGACGCTTTTCAGGTTATTCTTGAGTGTTTCGAGGTCAACGTCCACGCCAGTCGGCATGACCTTAATTACTACTGCAACTTCTCCCATTACTTGCACCTCCACCTCATGGTCCTGTAAATCCGCAGTTGCTACAGACATACACATTGCTCTGCTTCCGGCACATAGCGCATCGTCCGATGATCGTTTCGCAGCTCGGGCACGGAAACTGTGTGTACCCGTGCTCAACCAGATATGCACCGCATGATGCACAGCGTTTTTCAGTGGTCGTCTTTGCCATCGTTCAATCTGTTTGAACAGAGCATCATTTAAGCATTGTCATTGCGTGTGCCTGCGAGTTGAGGGCTCAATGTCGAACGCAAGATATATCAGAAATAAGGATGTAAGGATTGCGTACGTGACCAAACCAAGTTTTCGGAAGGACAGAGCAGGATCGGGGTGGATTATTGATGTTGAATGTTGATGAAGGGCGGTGATGAAGTTGCCCGCTTCTGATAAAAGACGCGGCACAAAGACGAGTTCTTTCGGGACATCAGGCAGAATAAACCACGATTCCACTGCATTTTACACGAGCAAGCTCTACGAAAGCCTGCCGAAGGAAGAGAAGGTCGAATACGTGGAAAACCCGGTTCCACCGGAATTCCTGAACAGAACCATCTGCAAGTCGTCCGAATCGATGGATGAACTGCCTGACAACAGCGTTCACCTGATGGTCACCTCTCCGCCGTACAACGTCGGAAAGGAGTACGATTGCGACTTAACTCTTGAGGGCTACCGGGAATTTTTGAAGCGTGTGTGGCGCGAGGTCTACAGAGTCCTTGTTCCGGGCGGGCGCGCCTGTGTAAACGTTGCGAATCTCGGCAGGAAGCCGTACATCCCGCTTCACGCAATGATCGTCGAGGACATGATCGAACTCGGATTTCTGATGCGAGGCGAGGTTATCTGGGATAAGGCGTCCAGCGCAGGCTCTTCGACCGCATGGGGGAGCTGGCAGTCCGCAGCAAACCCGACGCTCCGGGACGTGCACGAGTACATCCTGATCTTCTCCAGAGGAACGTTTGGGAGGAAGAATCTACTGAAACGGGAGAGCACAATCTCGCGTGACGAATTTCTTGAGTTCACAAAGAGCATCTGGACATTTCCGTCCGAATCCGCAAGGAAACTCGGGCATCCTGCGCCGTTTCCTGTGGAACTGCCCTACCGAACGATCCAGCTCTACACATTCGAGGGCGATGTCGTTCTGGATCCGTTCATGGGGAGCGGGCAGACCGGGGTTGCGGCGATAAAGTCAAACCGTCGTTATGTTGGCTACGAGATCAACAAAGAGTATGCAGGGTTGGCTGATAGGCGGATTGAGGAGTTTCGGCTGGAATCTGGGTCTCCGAAGCTCTCTGATTTTACAGAGGAGTGATGGCGTCCCGTGATCTCACAGGAGGGTGCAGTCGCAGCCACTGGAAAAAAATTGAGTGACTTTCTCAATCGACTTCCCGGATGGCTTATCAGGAGTTTTCCCTTGTATCCGGCGGTTGGTCCAGACCAAAATCGCGATGCAGCGCATGCACAGCCCCCTCCGCATCCTGGCTTCGCACAACAAACGAGATGTTATGCTCTGACGACCCCTGGCTGATCATGATCACGTTGATTCTGGCGGCGGAGACCGAAGTGAAGACGCGTGCAGCAACGCCGGGTATGCCAGCCATGCCGGCTCCGACGACCGTAACCGCGTTTACATTCGAATCAGTTGTCAGCTCCCGAATTACCCCGTTTCTGAACTCGGATCGGATCGCACCAACGGCACGATCGAGATGCGATTCCTCGACGACGATGGAGATGTTTGCTTCTGACGACCCCTGACTGATCATGGTGATGTTCACGCCAGCTTTCGCCAGCGTGCCAAAGACGCGTGCAGCAACACCGATTGTGCCGACCATGCCTGCTCCTGATATATTTATGAGCGCGATCTTCTCAATCACAGTGACCGCTTTTACGACCTCTTTTCCCTGATTTTGATCCTTCACAACGAGCGTGCCTGTGAAATCCGGATCAAAGGTGTTTAACACGCGCACAGGAATATCGTATCTGATCGCAGGCTCGATCGCATGCGGGTGCAAAACCTTTGCGCCGAAGTACGAGAGCTCCATGACCTCGATGTAGGAGATCAGCGGGATGTTGCGCGCCTCCGGAACAATCTCAGGATCAGCGGTCATAATCCCCGAAACTTCCTTCCAGAACCAGATCTCGTCTGCGTGGATTGCTGCGCCGATGAGTGACGCCGAGAAGTCAGATCCGCCGCGCCCGAGCGTCGTTGTTATCCCTGACTCGTTCTCCGCGATGAAACCCGCGACGACAGGCACGCATCTGCTTGAGATCGGGAGCAATTCCCGGCGTATACGCTCGTGCACGTCAACGAGCGGTTTCGCTGCGCCGTAATCGCTGTCGGTTATGATTCCAGCCTCCCCGCCTGTTAAGCACGTCGAAGGGACGCCGATTGCGCGGAGCGCACCAGACAATATCGGCGACGAGAGCAACTCCCCGTATGACGTGATGTAGTCGCGAGAGCGGGACGTAAGCTCCCCCAGATAGCATATCCCGGTCAGCGCCTGTTTGAGCCTGTGAATCCGGCTGTTCAGCTCGTCCAGCACCGAATCAAGGATCGCCTCGTCACTGATCGCGATCTTCGCAGCATCGTGGTGCAGATTGCGCAGATTCTCGATTAACTCCTGAACTAACTCGATTCTGCCAGATTCCGCCACCACATCCGCCCGTTCAAGGAGATGATCCGTCACATCCTTAAGAGCAGACGTTACAACGATTACATCATGCTCCCGGTAGCGATTTATCAACTCGGCGACCCATTTTATCTTCTCGCCGTCTGCAATCGACGCGCCTCCGAATTTCATGACCAGCCGCATGGCTTATTATGACAAACACTCATTGAAAAAGATGATGGTTCCTGCCACGCGACCGCCCATGTCACTGCTACTGTACAACACACTAACGCCACTGACACCATGCTATTTCACGACCTGTTGGACCTCGACGATACGCCTCTGCACGTAATAGAGCGCAGTTTCAGCGACCAGAGCCGGTGCGAGCTCACAGAGCAGTACCTATCAGAGATCGTTCAATCGAAGACACAATTCGATTGTGCGATTCAGATAACAGATCAAAATCAGGACGAACTCACCGGAATCGCTCTTTTGATGAATTCAGAGGGCGAAGACTTCTGGGCGATCTTTTCAAACGTGATACGCAAGAATCCGGGATGGAATGACCTTGCCATCGAGTTGTGCGAGCGCGTAAACGACCTTCGCGTCGTTGCGATCGAGAATTCGCGATTCATGGACGCACTCACCGAATATTATTCGCTCATGCTCGTGAACCGGATGCTGTGCGACCGGTGCATGCACGAGAAGAAGAGTTTTGGAGAGATATTTTCGGAATCGCGCGTGGAAAGGCTCCTGCCATTGCTGACAGCAACTGAACAGTTGGAAAAGATCGATTTTAAGGAGATGGATCTGCTTGAGATATGTTGCGGCAATGGCATGGCGACAATTGCGCTTCGTGCCGCTGGTTGTGACCCGTTGTGTCTCGATTCGGATCAGTGCGCAGTCTGTGAGGGGCTCGAACACGGCGTCCTTGCCCCGCACCGGTCGATGGTTCTGGATGCGACGCTTTCCACACGGTTCTTCGCAGCCGGATCATTCGACTGCGTGGTCGGGTTCATGCTCGGCGCGATCTACCCGTTCAACAGGGACCTCTGGGAGAAGATCATGAGGGAATCCGCAACAGTGTTGCGTCACGGTGGAGTTCTCCTCGTAACAGTTCATAAAAATGAGGAGATCGTCATTTTAAAGGAGATTCTGGACGGACTCGGGATTTCCGGGGAAATTATCGACAATCGGGACGATGCGGGGCTGTACGACCAGTGGGTGTATCTCGGGGAGAAAGTGGCGTAGAGTGGGGTGAAAACGGACCGAACGGAATAGAACGAAGACGAAGACCACATCCACTATATCTTCAGATCGTGTAGTTCGTATTCCAGCCCCTCTGTCTCCAATCGCTTGAGCAGCAGATGCAGTTCATCATCCACACAGACCGCAAAAGAAGATACCCCGTGCCACGCCGCTTCGACCACTGCATCCTTTGCACCGAACATGGCATCTGCGTCGATTTTGATATTTTTCAGGGCGATCAACGACTCCACTCCGATCGCGACGATGAAATTCTTGTCCTCTGCGAGTTTTTTGAGTAACTGGTAATTGACCGCAGTGGAACCTCCGTGATGCACCCTTGGAATCTTTCCGACCACGATTTTGACATCCGGAAGCTCGATTATCCCTTTCAGATTGGTGACGCCGACGTCCTTTCCCTTCGGCACGTCTGTTATGACTTTGCCCGTTGCGCCAGTTTCGTGTGTCCGGGATGCGTACAGGAGCCCGCTCTGCATGTAAAGAAAGACCTTCGCACCTGCCTGAAGTGGTTCGTCAGCGATCGCAGTCCAGACCGCAACCTGACTGACGACCTCATCAAGTATGAATCTGGTGTAGCGTCTGAGCGAGAACGCGTTCTCGGTTATCCACTCGATGCCCTTTGCGGTAACCTTGTACCTGACACGCCCGTCGCTGTACACGAAACCCCGGTTCGTCAGTTCCTTGAGATACTCGGAGACTGCCTGCGGTGTGATGCCGAGCGCTTGCGCAACCTCGCTCTGGCGCACGTTCGGCTGATGTGCCGCAATCTCCACCATAATCTGAAATTTCGTTATTTCCCGTTTGCTCTGGAGAAGGAGCGTCATATTACTGAATTATATGGTCAATATTTATAAACGTGTGGTTGTGTGAGCGTTGGTTGTGTGAGCGTTGGTTGTTGGTTGTGCTGTGCAGTCACCCCCCTGATCCGCGAGGTTGATGCATAATCGACACGAGAACGAGTATCATGACGCGAGGTTTCAGGTCCGCGAGCGCGTTTGCGCCAGCCCACATAACAGGTTTCTTTGTGATCCGCGCGCACGATAATCCGGCTCGGATGGGATCATTAGGCTGTGGGGTTACGCTTGAATCCGGCGTCACCACGCACGTCGATGCGCGTGATTGTGTGCATGTCGATGCGGGCGGTTCAAACGGTGCGCCGTGCCCGACGATCGGATCGGTCGTCTCCACACTTGCCACGGTTCCGTGCTCGATTCGCAGTACGTCGGATGTCCCGATCGGCGCGGGTTTTGGGGTGAGTGGCGCGGGCGCGCTCAGCACAGCATTCGCGCTCAATCGTGCGCTCTCGCTTGGCATGACAACAGATCGGCTGATTGAGATCGCGCACGTAGCAGAGGTCGAAAACATGACCGGACTCGGAGACGTTGTTGCGCAATCGGTCGGGGGCGTCGTCGTCAGGCGCAACGCCGGTGCTTCTGCCAGACCCGAGAGGATCCACACGGATGAAAAGGATGTGTTCTGGGTCGTTTTTGGCAAGATCGCAACAGAAGGCGTGTTGACTGATGAAAACGCTGTGGATCGGATCAATTCAATCGGTAAAATGTCGCTGCATGAATTATTGAGAAGACCGACGCTTGAGAATTTTATGAATCAGTCGAAACGGTTTGCGGTCGAGACCGGGCTTGCGAGCGACGCAGTCGCAGACGCAGTGTGTGCGGTCGAGGCGGTCGGCGGCATGGCGTCGCAGGCGATTATTGGTGACGCAATATTTGCGATCGATCCGGATGGCAGGGGCGGTGCGATCAGGTCCGCGCTTTCCGAGTTCGGCAGCGTGGGGAGAAGTAGGATCAGTTTCAGAGGGGTGAGATTGATCTGAGTTGATCTGAGTGATCGAATCTACCCGACTTGAATATGGAGGTGTGCGAGCGAGGTTGTGTGGGTGTTGGGATGTATTTGGTGTGTTGGGAGGTATTTGGTGTGTAAAAAAAGCGGTTTGTTATTCCCGCTCGCACAATGATTACTACGATTCGATAGCATTTAAACCTTACGGTTTGACATCATTTTTGCCATAATGATGTTATATTAACATCAATAATCACAGTACAGATTCACAATCAACACATCATCGTGTAGAGATTAGTAGAGGGATAGTGACCACCACATCGACCGATCATTGAGAAGTACAAGGTG
>JAGGRW010000106.1 GCA_021159385.1 Methanosarcinales archaeon | reverse complement strand
TCGATCTTGCTGCGTAGAGAATCGCCTGCCTCTCTTCCATCGTCCAGTCACCATCGCCCCGCTCCCTGATGTGCGGGATGCCTCCGAACCGCTTCGCTTCAACAAAGACTGCTGGCTCACCTTTCAGTTTCAATGCCACGTCCGCAAAGCCCGTGCCGCGAATGAAGTGTTCTCTATCATATTCGTCAGGATCAGAGATATCCCACCCAAGTATCTCAAAAAGAGGATCGATGAAATCAGCGCGTACATTCGCCTCGCTGATACCATCCATCTCCTTTCTCGATTGGGTTTTTTCAAGATCCGTGTATTTCTTTACCAGTTCTTCGACTTTCCGCTTTGTCTGATCCCTGCCCATCGACACGCATCCTCGCATAGCCAGTTCACCCGCGCACGAGACCGCTCATTACCCCGCAGGCGATGATTGCGTATTTCATAGTGGTTACTGTGCGCTCAACCGTTTTAAACGCGATGACGTGCCCCCTGCCCAATGCCCCGATTGTGCCTGATACCACAAGCAAATCTACATGGTGTCAAAAAACGTCAGAACCAGCACATTGCCGAAACTCGCATCCATACATATTTGGGAGTCTGATTCGGATACTGATCATGGACAGGATACGTGCGTGCCTGTATCTCTCGGTCTTCGTGATCATGGGGCTCTCGGATGCAGTCATTCCGATTCTCCCGGAACTCTCGAATAACGTTGCGATGGATCAGAGCATGCTCTTTTCTGCGTATTTCGCGGGTGCACTTGTAACGATGATTCCGTTTGGGATTTTAGCGGATCGGTACGGACATCCACCGTTCATCGCACTCAGCATCGCGCTGACGGTCGCAGCCGGACTCCTGATCATCTGCTTTGACACTTTTTCCATTCTCGCGTGCGCACGTTTCATGGAAGGGTGTGCCTGCGGCGCATTCTTTCCTGCTGCGGTCTCGATTCTCGCGGAGTTTGAGAATCAGAGGCAGTACATCGGTGAGTTCAACTTTCTGCTCAATCTCGGGCTTGCTATGGGCGTCGCAATCGCCGCTGCGCTGAAGTGCCATTATCTGAAAGCCGGGATACTGGTCTTCGCTGCGCTTGCGCTGCCTGCGCTTGCGCTATCAATATCGCTTGCACGCTCTCGCTCTCGCCCCCCTCTTCACTCACACACCCACGCTCTCGCCATCCCCCCAGCGACTCCGACGACCCCTCATACCCGGATCGGGCAGGAGATTGCAAGGATCCTGCCGATAGTCTTCGATGCACGGTATCTGCGGATATGGGTAACCTCTTTTGTCCTCTTCGGTGGAACCGGAGTTCTCGTCGCTTACTTCCCGTCTTTCGCAAACTCCATGCAATTGACACCGTTTATTCAGGGGCTCGCGCTCTCCGGCGTCTATTTAGGGACGATGGTGACTTCTCTCATCGGCGGTCGTGCGCGTATCGAGGAGGGGCGCATGATCAGGATGGGCGCACTGATAACCGGTGCCGGCATCATGATCACCGTGTACCATCCGTTCGGGCTCACCATAATGGGCGCAGGGTCCGGGTTCGCGCTGGTCGGTCTGGTCAGCGGGGTTGCATCGCTCGGTTCGAATCGTGGCATGGCGATGGGAGTCTTCAACACCTTCACGTATGCCGGGTTTGCTCTGCTTCCTGTGTTTGCGGCAGCACTTCTCGAATCTCTTGATCTTGATTATACGACGATCTTTTGGGTCACTGGAGTCGCGGTGGGGGCTCTGGCGGTCTTCTCGCTACGGTTCTCGAGTGCGGAGTCCCGATAGCTCCCGCCGCTTCGCGATCGTGAAAAACGATTTTTTCACGAAAAATCGAGTAAAAACTGCCCTCCGGGTCGGAAGCCAGTTTTTGATCAAACTTTTGGTAACTTTTTAATTTATTCCGGATAAATGGATCATTGCAAAAAAAGATTAACCGCAGAGGGCGCGGAGGTTCCAGAGCGTCGTTATTTTACTCTGCGTCACTTTGCGCTCTCTGCGGTTTTTCGAATCGTTCCGGAAGATAATAAAAAGTCTCAACTTTTGTGAAAAGTTTGCGAGTAAGAAATGCCCAACGGGCGGGGGCTGGCGATATACTTTTTCGTAAATGAAATAGACCCAAACGTAAACGTTTATACCGACCGGAGACCGCTAGAAGACCATGTTTGAAGTCATTCCAGCCGTCGATCTGAAGGGTGGCAGATGCGTGCAACTGGTGCAGGGAAAGCCAGAGAACGAGATCGTTTCGCTTCCGGATCCTGTTTCGATTGCGCGTGATTGGGTCAGTCGGGGCGCAAAAACTCTCCATCTGATCGATCTCGACGGCGCAATCGGAGGGACGAGGGCGAACGCCGGAATCGTTCGTGAGATCTGCAAGGAGTGCGATTCCGAGATTCAGGTGGGCGGCGGCGTTCGTTCTGTTGACGATGTCGAGAGTCTGCTCGAGATCGGTGTGGATCGGGCGATCGTGAGTACCGCAGCGCTTCAGAACCCCGAATTCGTCAGTGAACTCTCTGATCAGTTCGGAGGCGAACATGTGATGGTTGCGCTTGATTCTGCCGGGGGAGAAGTCATAATCGAGGGGTGGACCCGGCGATCCGGGCTAAAACCTGTCGATCTCGCTCGGAAATTCGAGAAACTCGGTGCAGGGAGTGTGCTGTTCACAGACATCGATAAGGAGGGCTTGCTCGGCGGAATCAGCACAGAACAGACCGCAGAACTGGTGCGTTCGGTCAGAATACCGGTCATCGCGTCCGGCGGCATCACAACACTCTCTGACATCGCCGCAGTCCGGAAGGCCGGTGCTGCGGGTGTTGTCATCGGAAGCGCACTGTACACCGGGAGGTTTACGCTGGAAGCGGCAATGGCGGATGGAGATTCCGGATAGGACGGGGGTCTTCGCTTAATATGAGTCTTTTCAATTTCGTCCGGTCGGTTGAAGAACATGGCGCCAACCGGCAAACATCGGTACGATCGGATTGGTAGAATCAGTGGAATCGGTGTTGATGGCTGCGCCGCGTGCTTTCGCAGACAGCGGCTAAAAGTTTTATTAGCCACAGATGGACACGGATTCCACAGATTAACGATGTCGCAGATTAACGATGTGAACGGCTTCGCAGATCGATATCGCCACACTCCGGTAGTTGTGCTTACCTGGGGCAGTCCGGCGTTCCCGGAAAACAATAAAAACTCTCTGTGCAGATCCGGATGTCCATGAATTCCATCACAGTGCCTCGAAGAGGAGCAAGACGACGTACAGTTCCCCCTGCCGCCACCGGTCAATCGGCGCAGAGTCCGAAGGATTAATCACCTGACAGGATAAGACACCACCATGCAACCCGATCGATTCACATTAAAAGCACAGGAAGCGATGCAGAACGCTCATGCGATCGCAACTGAGTATGATCACCAATATATCGACTGCGAGCACCTCCTGCTTGCACTGCTGCGGGAGGCGGACGGGCTCGCCCCGAGAATCCTTGCGAAGATGGACATCTCGCCCGAACTGCTGACCGGGAGACTCGAAGAGCACCTCAAAGAGCAGCCGCAGGTGTCAGGCATAACCGAGATTCACGTCACAGAGCGTTTCAACAGCGCGCTCATCGCTGCGGAAAAAGAAGCGAAGCGGCTGAAAGACGATTACATAAGCGTAGAACACCTCCTGATTGCATTAATCAAATCCGACGGAGCATGTGGAAGAATCCTCAAGGAATCCGGTGTCACAAAGGACAGACTGCTCAAGGCTCTCAAGGAGGTTCGAGGGAGCCACCGCGTGACGTCACAATCGCCGGAATCGACCTACGAGGCGCTCCAGCAGTACGGAATCGACCTGACAGCAGCAGCAAGGGAAGGAAAGCTCGATCCGGTCATCGGGAGGGATGATGAGATCAGAAGGACGATTGAGATCCTCTCCAGAAGGCGGAAGAACAATCCGGTATTGATCGGCGAGGCAGGTGTCGGAAAGACTGCAATCGTCGAGGGACTCTCCCAGAGGATCGCAAATCAGGATGTTCCAGAGGGACTGAAGGAGAAGAGCATAATAGCGCTTGATATGGGTTCGCTTGTTGCCGGCGCAAAGTTCAGGGGCGAGTTTGAGGAGCGGCTGAAGGCAGTCCTGAAGGAGATTGCGGATTCAGAGGGCGCGGTCATTCTCTTCATCGATGAACTGCACACCGTTGTTGGGGCTGGCGCTGTTGAGGGCTCGATGGATGCGAGCAACCTGATGAAGCCGATGCTTGCGAGGGGCGAACTCCACTGCATCGGGGCAACGACGTTAAATGAGTACCGGAAGTACATCGAGAAGGATGCTGCGCTCGAACGAAGGTTCCAGCAGGTCTTGATTGAAGAGCCTGATGTCGCGGACACGGTCTCAATTCTGCGGGGGCTCAAGGAACGCTACGAGGTCCATCACGGCGTCCGGATCAAGGATGCTGCGCTCGTCTCCGCAGCAGTTCTCAGCAACCGCTACATCTCGGATCGTTTCCTCCCCGACAAGGCGATCGATCTTGTGGACGAGGCTGCCGCACGGATCAGGACCGAGATCGACAGCATGCCAACCGAGTTAGACGAGATCAGGCGCCGGATCATGCAGCTTGAGATCGAACGCGAGGCTCTCCGGAAAGAGAGCGACAAAGCTTCAAAAGAGAGGCTCGAGAGTCTGGAGCGGGAGCTAGCTGACCTGAAGAGCGATTCTGACAGCATGAATGCGCAGTGGCAGGCAGAGAAGGATGCGATCTCGCGAATGCGGGAGGTCAAGCGGGAGATCGAGGACGTGAAGGTTCAGATCGAGCTTGCGGAGCGGGAGTACGATCTGGGTCGGGCGGCGGAACTGAGGCACGGGAAGCTTCCCGCGCTTGAGCGGGATCTTTCCGAAGAGGAAGAGCGGCTGCAATCGAAGCAGACTGCGTCAACGCTCCTGAAGGAAGAGGTGGACGAGGAGGACATCGCTGAGATTGTGAGCAGGTGGACGCACATACCTGTGAGCAAGATGATGCAGGGAGAGCGGGAAAAACTCCTTGATCTTCCGGATGAGCTGCACCAGAGGGTCGTCGGGCAGGATGAGGCTGTGCAGGCGGTATCAGACGCAATCCTGCGGGCTCGTGCAGGGATCAGTGATCCGAACCGCCCGATCGGGAGTTTCATTTTCCTTGGTCCGACTGGCGTCGGGAAGACCGAACTCTGCAAGGCGCTATCCGAATCGCTCTTTGATTCGGAGCGCAACCTGATCAGGATCGACATGTCCGAGTACATGGAGAAGCACACCGTAGCCCGGCTGATCGGCGCACCGCCCGGATATGTCGGATACGATGAAGGCGGGCAGTTAACGGAGGCGGTTCGCAGGAAGCCTTATGCTGTGATCCTGTTTGATGAGATCGAGAAGGCTCACTGTGATGTATTCAATATTCTCTTGCAGATTCTTGATGATGGCAGGTTAACTGACTCTCACGGGAGGACTGTTGACTTCAAGAACACTGTCCTGATCATGACCTCGAATATCGGGAGTGAGCACATCTACCGGGATCTGACGAGCGGTGGTTCCGGGGGTAATTATGAAGAGATGCGGGAGATGATTCTTAAGGATCTATCCGGCTGTTTCAGACCGGAGTTCTTAAATCGGGTCGATGAGACGGTTGTATTCAGGGCGCTTACAAAGGAGCAGCTCGTCGCGATCGTGGATATCCAGATCGGGTATCTGATGGACCGGCTTGCGGATCAGCGGATTGAGCTTCTGGTTACTGATGCTGCGAAGAGGTATCTTGCGGATGCGGGGTACAGCCCGGTTTATGGTGCGAGACCGCTTAAGCGGGTGATCCAGAATGAGGTTGAGACCGGGCTCAGCCGGCTGATTGTGGCAGGAGAGGTCGCGGAGGGCGCGAGGGTTGTTGTGGATGCGAAGGCGGATGGTGGAGCAGGGGTGGAGATGCGGGTGGAGTGAGGGTACAATAGCTCAAAAGACGACAGATATATACTCGGATGAATAACAAGAATATAAGCAAGATTGAATGTTTGCTGGACAGATTGCAGATAAAAACCACTTGATTGGAAGATACTTAGGAGATGCATAATGGAAATCGAATCTTTTGCAATAAAAAACTATAAAAGCATTAAAGATTTTGAAATGGATAACTTGAATCCAGTTAACGTGTTTTTCGGTAAAAATAATGTAGGCAAATCGAATATCCTTCGTGGGTTGCACCTAATATTCTACACCCTCAAAAATGACGAGATATTTTTGCCGGATACAATGTTTTATAACCGGAATATATACAAACCCATCGAAATCACAGTTGATCTGATTTTGAAAGAGGACTTTTGTGATACGGAAGAAATCAGTAATGACTTGGATGAAGGAATAGAGAACATTCGTTCGGTGGTTGTTGATGAGGAGACTATATTCAGGGACATTATAACGGAGATAGAAGAGTTCATAGATGTGTTGAAGTCATTTAAGCCGCTAAAGAAGTTACGCCTGAGAACATGTCTCGATTATAACGAGGAAACTTGCGATGTCAGAGTTTCGATTGAAGATACAGAATCTGACTACAAGTTCGATTATGGGGAATACAAAAAGTTATATAAAAAATTAGAGAGCGTCGTCAGGAAGACAATAAGGGATGAAAAAGAAAAAACGGAAAATTCTTTTTTGCGTGATTTATCTATTCGGGGGGTTGATATTGATAAGATACCACATCGTATTCGTAGTGCGTTTAGAGATTATTATTTCGATCCAAGGGATCTTTCGGTTTTAAGGGACCACATCAATAGAATAAAAGATCCTGCAAACAGAAACGAAGCTATGCTCTTGTTAAATCGATACATGGAAGAAACCCGTGAGCCGAGAGATCTCTTCGAACCTTTTTTGGAAACGTTCAACATCGTGAAGAAATATTTCGGGAAGATGTCTGATAATTTCATCCTGATCCCGAATATAGGGTATTTCCCAAAAGGTCCACTCATCGGGACAAAGTCCAGCGGGACGCCGACTAAAATTTTTGATATCGAAAGATTCTATAAAAAATTGCGTTCACTCATCGAATCTCCCGGTAAAAAGGATCGAGCACTCATCCATCAGTTTAATAACGTTTTTGGTGGGTCGTATGCAGATATGGGCGAGCTTGAAATCAGGAAGTTCAGGGAAGATGTGTTCGCAATCTTTGATACTGGTTTTACGTCACTTCCTATCGAAAACCAGGGTCAGGGTGTTCAGGACCTGTTCCTCTATTTGACACATATAATCCTGTTCGATTCTGCTATAATCGCCATCGAAGAACCGGAAGGGGGGCTATCCACAGAAAACCAGAGAATCTTGCACGGCATCATCGAAGACGTGTACTCCCGGCGCGACAAACAGATATTCATTGCTTCTCATTCAGATGAATTCGAGAGCCCGAACAGCTATGTCATCGAGATAGACCGGGACGGAACCCGCGAAATTGGCAGAATGGAACAGGAAGTGGAATACGAGCGGAAGATCGATGAAGTACTGATCAAAAGAAGACTTGAAGAAGAAAAGGAGCGGTACCAGGCTCTTCTCAAAGAGATTACTGAGAGGCAGATGACTCTTGACGTATTGAATTACATTGACAAACTCGATAGCGAAGAAGAGATCGATGCCCAGGAAATTTCCAGTGAATTGGGTTACAAAGAGGAGGCTGTTCAGGAAGTCTTAAAAAATATCCTCAAGGAAAGATAGAATGGACGAACCGATCCGCAAAAGTGATATATCGAATATAGGGGAGAAAATTAGTGAGTTATCAGACGAACAGCGGAGAACCAGAGTTGAGATACTGGAAAAGATTGATGAAAGCAGTTCAACGATTGTAGCCGCAGTATTTTCGGAAAGTAGGGGGATCAGGGAGGAGATTGGGTACCAAACGATGATGCTGAAGATGTTAGGGGACAATTTACGCGAGATTCAACCCGATGAAACCGCGGGGGTCTCGTCCAGAGTGGAGGTCAGCATCGGAGCGGATATTTATGGAAACGGGGCGAAGTGGATTCTGGATATCGATACAACCAAATCCAGTTATTCGGATTTTCTTCATGTCGTACAACGAACGTCTGGCATTCCAAAGGAGATAAAAGAGCGAGCGAAATTAAGAATAGAAAAGTTAGTTCAGTGGCATTAGCAGGTTCTTTGCAATTTTGAAGTGGTATGGCAGCGAGAAAAATATCAGGTCTCACGCTTTTCGACGAGGGCGGAAGGGCGAGCGTGGGTGCAGCGGGTGAACAAAGTGATGGGATGGCAGCAGAGGCGGAATTGGCGCAGGAGA
>JAGGRW010000120.1 GCA_021159385.1 Methanosarcinales archaeon | reverse complement strand
CGGAAAGATGGCGTATTGGACCGCGAAGTTCGGTCCGGCACTCGAACACCACGTGATGTGACAGCCTCGAAAAATGGCAGAGTTTTTAACGACTACCGGAATATCTTACAATCTTGAAGAATTGATTAAAAATTCGGAGGATAAACTGTTTTTGGTAAGTCCTTATCTGCAAATTGCGGATAGTCTTAAACATCTACTCAGAGAGCGGGATTTACAAAGAATCGTCGATATCCATGTAGTTTATAGGAAAGACACTCAAATAAATGCCAAAGACTTGAGTTTCTTGCAAGAATTAAACAGTGTCACAATTTCCGCTTGTGAAAATCTCCACGCTAAATGTTATTTAAATGAAAATACAGCAATTATCGCTTCCATGAACTTGTACCAATATTCACAACAAAACAATCGGGAAATGGGTATTAAAGTTGAAAAAGGAGATGATCCTGTTTTATACGACGCTATTCGCGATGAAGTGAAGACAATCGTAAAAACAAGTCAGCAACCCGAGTTTTCAACAGAAAAATCAAAAAAGGATGCCTCTACAGCATCCAAAAAAGTTCCCAAAAAATCCACCAAAAAACATCCGAAGAAAGATATGGGCTTTTGTATTCGTTGTGGAAATGACTTAAAATTCAATCCCGCAAAACCGCTTTGCTATAAATGTTTCAAAAGTTGGGAAAAATATAAAAATCCTGAGTATGTGGAGAAATTTTGTCATGCTTGCGGAACTGAATTTAACAGTACTGTAGCAAAACCTGTTTGCTATGCGTGCTATAAAAAATTGGGTAAATGATTGGTAGTGTACTAACTGTTGTGACCCAACACAATTTTTCACCTTATATGCGCCATACCGATGGTGATTTTGAATGTCACAGTAAATTTATATAAAACCACCATCAAGCCCGATAGTCATTAATTGGCTCTTCGCTATTTCGAGTGGGTAGTTGGAAATCAAGGTGACCCAACCGGGGTGAGTCATGGTGATGAAATCCTTTATTATTCGTTATAGATACTTAACCACAGAGGTCACAGAGGAACACAGAGTTTTCTTATTTACCATTCCTCGCAAATTCAATCTTAAAACAGGTTACATTTCTCTGTGACCCTCTGTGACCCTCTGTGGTTTTATTCACCATGTTTTATCCAGGATGGCTCTTCTGCACCGATGCCCCATTTAGCCGCATGGGTGCCCGTGTTGTCCATACAAAACAGAGAAGAGCCCATTAATTCAAAGTCACGGTTTATGGGACACTACCCGATCCCCGGACCGCTCGACTCCTGACCTGCCGTTGCGCACTGCAACCACAAATCCAAGATCGACAAGCATATTGCGTGCAGACCCGCCATGCCCGTGCAGGAGCAGTTCCACGAGATCTTCAGGCTCGTCGATGTCGGTTGATGCCGCAAACGAATCGTAGACTGCGACCGTCAGGTCGTTCTCGTGTGCGATCTGCAGATGGTCAAGGAAGCTTGTGCCGTAGTAATCGACCCGGAATCGGGACGGGTCCCTGATGCAGAGGATGTTCGTCCCCCCGCCTTTTCCGGGTGCGATCACGACATCAGAATCAGAACATGCGATCTCCGCGAGGTGGTACTTCCGGATGAGCGGCAGGTCAGCCATAACGATCATCACATGACCGCAATTGCACTCCGCCTGTTTTAGAAGATACTCATTCAGCGCCTCATTCAGCCCGAGGTCGCTCAGGAGAACGTGTCGGTGAATATCATCGATGCAATCGTCGGTCAGAAGCGACGGCGTGAGAATGTCGAGATCAAAGCCATCTGCTACATCGATCACGTCACGGAGCATGCACATCGCAAAACTCCCGCGCTCATCCGGCGTGAGAACGCCTGCGAGGCGGGATTTTGCGTTTTCCTTCTTGAACGGGACAACAATCCTCATAACATCAACCTAAACTTTGGCTACTGGAAATATCCTGCGATAGAACTCAAGCCCAATATCAACGCCCCACGCAGCGTGCCTGACGTTCGTGTCCCTGTCCATCTCCAGTGTCAGGAGACGCAGCACCCTGCGATAGATCGTGATCGGGTCAACGTGTTCCAGCGCGGCAAGAGCGTCCATTTTCGCCCGCACCAAATCAAAGTATCGCTCCCTCGCAGGTTCGGTCATGAATGTCATGCCGGTCGATGCGATCCGGTCAGAGAGGTCATGGTAATTCGCTGCCGCACCGATGTCCTCTGCGATCAGGTCGTTCAGCCGGTCGAGCGCAAACCGTCTGATCGCCCCCAATGTCGGCTCGTCACCGCTCTCGATGTAGATTCTGTTGATCTCCTCTGTTCCCGACGCCCGCACGAGCAGGCGGGAGATCGTCTCCGAGCCGTCCTTTTTCTGCCCCTGCAGCACGAACTCGACCTTGTCGTGGTACGTGCCGCCAGCCCAGAGCACCTTCTGACCCGCGATCTCTTCCGGAGGGTTATCGAGCCACGAATTGATGATCTTCTCCTTCGGAGCATTCGGCGCCCAGATATCGAGACGCGCATCGTATTTTTCGCGATACCGCTCCGTATGCCTCCTCCATATCTCGCCCGGGGGCGCGCCGTGCCATGCGATCATCGACGCGATCATGCAGATTCCGATGATCCCGTCCTTGTCAGGGAACCTTTTTATCGTGAAGCCGCCGCTCTCCTCGCCAGCGACTGCGGCTGGCAGACCGTACTTTGCAATCGCTGCGGAGATGTACTTGAACCCGACCTCGGTTACGACGCACGGGAACCGCTCTAGGCTGAGCGCGTGCTCGCGGTCATCCGATACCAGCGCGAGGTTGTAGAACGGGTGCCTGACAAGCGAGTTGACCTGATCCCATTCCGGCGTCGGTATGTCGTACCCGCGGTCCGTCCCGTCGTCTGTTCCATCTCCGCGTTTTAATGCTTCGACCACATCATCGAGTGCGGTTGACGTCGTCCCCGTCCTGATCACGATGTGGTTCTCCCACCCAAGCCCACGGATCACAAAGTCGCAGAGCATCGCAAGGAGCTTGTTCAGGTTGGTGAACCCGCCCGCGTCAAGGATTCCGCCGCACCGGTCGCCATCGGTGTCGTTTCCGCACAAAAAGAGCGCACCGACCCGGTTTAGCCGATCCATCGTCGGAAGCAGCCACTGCTCTTCCGGATTGGCGTAGAACCGAAGCCCGAGAAGCTCATCCGCCTCCGAATCCATCGGAAAGACCGACTCAGTTGGAATTCCCAGTCTTTCGAATATCTCTGTGATGTAGCCCCGTGCAACGCCGTTCATCGCGTTGTGGATGAACCGGTTCTCCGGCTGCGAATAAAAGTCCCTGAGGATCCTGTCCAGTTCCTCCGACTTCAGGAAATCTGCGACCCACGCGGTGTATTTTTCCCGCATATCGATGTACGCGAACCTGCCTTCCGATTGAGCCTCTTTCAGGTCGTATTTCTCGATTGCAGGCTCTCTCATGCAGATCAGGTTCGCCTCCCTCTCGATCCGGTCGGTAACCGACGTCGGCGCGACATCACCGTTCCCCATGCTCCAGCGCTGCCCCTGAGTCGAGAGCGGGTTGTGGCTCGGCGTCATGTTCTCGCCGCCAGCAGCCCGCCCGTCCTCAACTTCCCGAAGCCAGTAGACGAGCGCGCCCGTTGGCGACGGCTCCTCTGAAAACCGCACAGGAAACCCGCGCGCAAGAAATACCCGCGCACTCTCAAGAGCAAACTCCCTTGCGCCGATCCGTGTGTCGTGGGTGATTACGACAGGAAGCCCTCTCTTCCCCTGAAAGACCTCAAGGTCGTTGCAGATCGCAGCAGTCACAAAGTCCGACCGCCTCCCTGTGAAGTCCTTATTCACAAACGCCCTGAACCCGGATGTCCCGAACTTTATGTACTTCTTCTCAAATATCGCGTGAAGGAGTCCCGCAAGCGCAGGGTCATGGTCACCGGTTCTCTTTTCAAATCGGTACAGTTTGTCTGCGATATTTGCGGCAAGCGACGTCCGAAACGGACGATATCTGCGATCGTCGTTGAGAGATGAGATCATGGGCAGCAACTCGCCCTCTACGTACTCCGCAATTCCTGAGAACTCCTCCCGCCCGAAGAACCTGATGAGCGCGGATATGGCAAGAGCGCGCAGATCGCGTGCCGATTTCAGTTGCTCCTGCGCCGTGGTGTACGCAATTCTCGCGGAATCGGAATCACCAACCACGCTCCCTGTTAGCCTGTTGATGTCGGAATCCGGATTATCCACAGTCTCAAACCCATACTGCCCGGGCTCCACAGCAAAAAGCTGCAACGACGAAAAGACGGTCGGAAGATCCCCTGCCGGGAATTCGTTGATCCCGCGCTCTATCTTCTCAAGAAACTGCGCGCTCACATCGGTCGCAGCATCCAGGATCTCCTCGTCATCGGTCTCGGTCAGGGCGATGATCAGACCCGTTGTCAGTTCGGACACTGGAAGTTCGGCTGCCGAATTGCCACCGATCCTCTCCGCAATCTCGGACAGACGGTCCAGCACTTCCTGTCTGTTCTGCGAGAGCGCGTGCCCACGCATAAATTCGGACGTTAACCCTTTACACATATTGAAATACCTCCATCATTCACCCAATAATATCATAATTATTACATTTATCGTTTGGGACTTGACAGGTTGTTTCACCCAAGACATCTTTAATTACTATTTCAGATATTAAGTTATGGGAGCGTCAAGATGCGCCTGTAGCAGGGTGGCAGACGCAGCAGGATGATCGTTATGAAAAAAGCAGAAAAAACGAAGGACGTTCAATATTATACGAAAGAACGCTGGAACAACTGGATACAGAGCGTAAAAGAGAGTAAATTCCAGATAAACGAGGGGCACGAAGACGACACTCTTATATTTGTCAATATGATGGATGATGTCATCCTTTCGTGCCTGAACGTCATCTCCGGATACAAAACGAAGGACAAGCGAAAGAAGCTATCAGCAGATGATGCACTTTCTGCGATTGCAGACATAAGTGAGATTGTGCTTGGCAGCGTCGAACCGATAAACGAGGACGTCGATATGATGATCCAGTCGTTGCAGTCATCGCTTCTCGGTGCGCTCGTCTCGTGCGAATGCTACGTCAGGGGGACATACAACAAGAAGACGCCGCTACCAAAGCTGATCAAGGACGCAATCAAAGTCGAAGAGGACAATCCCGAAGAGGCACTCGAATGCATGAGCGCGGTCGGCGCACGGGTTCTCTCCGGCAAACCGATGCCTGAGATCACTTTTGACGTGCCTGACGGGCTTGTCGCCGAATGGCTGGACGGGATCGACTCGATCGTTGCTGCGATGGCTCTTTCGGGAAATGAATAAGAACATGCCCAATGAGTTGTGGTTGTTTTTGTGCAACAACGAGATCACTTACACAAGGTTCTCACCGCAGAGATCGCGGAGAACGCAGAGAGGAGGGAGTGACGCCCGTGATTTCTACATATATGAGGGCTACTGCTATCGACCACAGAAAACGTCAGAACCAGTAAATCCCCTGATCCGGTTCATGCTTTTCGGTGTCAGGATGTTGACTACAGAGATTGAGCAAGTCACGAATAGGGGATTTTGAAGATGCGGTGCATTCTCACGATAGCGGGCTCAGATTCGGGCGGTGGCGCAGGCGTTCAGGCTGACCTGAAGACGTTTGCCGCGCTCGGGCTTCACGGAGCATCTGCGATCACCTCAGTCACCGCGCAGAACACGCTCGGGGTTGCGAGCGCGTACGATATTCCAGAGAGCGTGGTGATCGATCAGATCCGCTCTGTGCTGAGCGACATCACGATCGATTACGCGAAGACCGGGATGCTCTCTTCCAAAGGAATCGTTCACGCGGTCGCAGGCGAGATCGGCGAGATTCCCTTCGTGCTTGATCCGGTGATGATCGCTGAAGCTGGCGGGTCACTGCTGGCAGAGGATGCGCTCCATACGATGATCTCCGAACTGATCCCGCTCGCAACTGTTGTTACGCCGAACGTCTTTGAGGCTGAGGCGATAACAGGGATTGCAATCGTTGATATCGAGGATGCAAAGCGCGCCGCAGCAGCGATCACTGATCTCGGATGCGAGGCTGCGGTTGTCACAGGCGGGCATCTCAATGGGACCGATCTTCTTTATCTGGGTGGAGGCAGCGAGACCCTACCAATCCACGGGCATCTGATAAAAGGCGGGACGCATGGCGCGGGATGCACGTATTCAGCTGCACTTGCGGCGTTTCTCGCGAGGGGGTTCACAATTCCGGATGCGTGCGCTGCCGCAAAGAAGTTCGTAACAAAAGCGATCGCAAACTCGTCTGCCATCGGCGGCGGAGTCGCAGCGGTCAACCAGATCGGAGACGTTCTGAGAGACGCCCACCGGTATCAGGTGGCATCGGATGTGAGCAATGCTGTTGCGATGATTGAGGATTGCGAGTCATTCGGATCACTCATCCCGGAGGTCGGATGCAACATCGGTTGCGCCATTCCGGGGGCGCAAACGGTCAGGGATGTTGCAGCGGTCAGGTCAAGGATCGTTGCGGTCAGGAGAAGCGGTGGAAGCGCAAGAGCGGTCGGATGTGTCGAGTTCGGTGCGTCATCTCACATCGCACGGCTCATTCTTGCAGTCATGCGTTTTGATCCCGAGATCAGGAGTGCCATTAACATCAGGTACTCGGAGGAGATCCTCTCGGCGTATGATGCCTGTGGTTTCACGATGGCGTCCTTTGACCGGAAGGACGAGCCATCGCAGCACACGACCATGGACTGGGGTGCAAACTCCGCAATCGTTGAGGCTGGCTACGTGCCGCAGGTGATCCATGACGCAGGCGGTGTCGGGAAGGAAGCGATGGTGCGAATTCTCGGGAGAAGCGCTGTTGCGGTTGCTGATATGGCGATGAGAGTGCTTGATCGGCTGCCCTGACGTTTGATATTTCCAACCAAAAACTATATATGGATGCAGTGTTTTATATCTTTATACAGTTACAGCAACAGGGGTGTTGGGTAACGAGTTGGATAATATGGAGGGCACGTCTCATGAAGACAAAGAATACATATAGGGTTAGTAATGACGACCAGGCTCAGGTCGGTATCGGAACGCTTATCATCTTTATTGCGATGGTGCTTGTTGCAGCGGTTGCTGCGGCTGTTCTGATACAGACATCAGGAGTCCTGCAACAGAAAGCACAGACTACAGGAAAGGAGGCAACAAAGGAAGTCTCCAGCAATATTGACATCGACTCGATCGAAGGATGGCGGGGCGGCTTGAACGCTTCATCCAGTGTGGAAGACACATTCTCGAGTCAGATATACAGGCTCGACATGCGGGCATCGCTAAAAGTCGGAAGCGAGCCAGTTGACATGAATCAGGTGGTGATAACGATCACCGACGGCACGACCACAAACGACCTCCGCTACATCGAAGGAGATATCGTGACCGCGAAGGCTCTTGTTGGCAGCACTGGAACCGGGAACTACACGGCAAGTGCAGCCGTCGGAACCACGAACACGACATACCGGATACTGATCGACGGAGCGGGTTCCAATACCACGGCAAGCAACGAGGATGCCATCGACATCATCCAGAGGGCGTATCAGGATGCCAATCTGGATGATGACTTCGTGGCACAGGACAGTGACACAGGTGCAGGTATCACCTACAGTTACACCGATCCGTATGTGTGGTCAGACCCGGAAGATACGGGTTCCATAATCGCAGTCGATGCCGGCGTCTTCAGGAATGGTAACAACGGTGGTGGTACCAACTACAGCGAGATAACGAATCTCACATACCACAATTACGACAACACGACTCAGGACAAGTACCTGATGCGTGCTGATATGTTCTTCATAATCGACGAGATCAGGGATGAGGACAAGTCATTCACAAAGGCTAATCCTGTGATGAATACCGGGGATCTGGTGAAGATCATCATGCTAACCGGACCAGGCACCATCACAGGTGGTGAATTATATACTGGGGGGACTGACACCGCCCTCACCAACAACTATCCGCTCGTGGGTGAAGCTGATCTCACACTCAGTCCGAGAACAACGGTCTCGATCTCCATGATCCCTGAAGGCGGCGCATCGACTGACGTCACCTTCGTGACACCGTCATCGTTCGGCACACACTCGAGCGTTGATCTATATCCATGAGGGAGTAATCATGAAAAGAAACAATATCACACAGAATCGCAGGGCTCAGGTCGGTATCGGAACCTTGATCATCTTTATTGCGATGGTCCTTGTCGCTGCTGTTGCAGCGGCTGTCCTGATACAGACATCAGGAGTCCTGCAGCAGAAAGCACAGACCACAGGAAAGGAGG
>JAGGRW010000184.1 GCA_021159385.1 Methanosarcinales archaeon | reverse complement strand
ATGTCCAGGCTCAACTATATATTTAAAAACTTTGTTATAAAATTCTGAATTAGCAGATAATATCTGTAAACGATCTATATTGTTATTGTTTTCCAGATATTCATAGACAATACGATCTATTTGTGTATCAAGTATATTTTTTTATCAAGTGTTTGAATTCATCAACATCATTAGGTGCATTATCCATACAAATACCTCGAAATGCATTTTAAAGTTTTGCCAAGGTATATCTTTAACAGTATTTAAGTATTTTTGTCTGCGGAGCAGTCAACTTGTCTGGATTCTGATAGAAACTTACGCGGCGGCCTCAATTGCAACAACACCCTCACCCACACAGACGCCGCGATCGCGCTCCAAATAACCATCGGCAGCCGCCCGTGCGACACCAGCGACGCTTGGACGCACGCTGGTGTGAGCAGCGACAACTGCGTTACATCGTGATTCTACCGAAGGTAGGATGTTTTTGAATGTGGAGCCAGCGGAGCATCGGCACAGCCATCAACCTTTTTGGAAAAAAGGTTGGCTCTCACGATCCTGCAGCTGGCTGGGTGGCGCGATGGTGATACAACTCACATGCACCTGTCGTCGTGCCCGTCGAACGCATCAACCAGATCCTTTGTCCGCTCAAACGGTGCATCCATGACCGCAGTTCCGACGAGAACTGCGTCTGCTCCTGCACCGATGACGCGAATCGCATCTGCGGCGTTCCTGACCCCACTCTCGCTGATTATGATGCGATCATCCGGTATCAGCGGAATCAAGCGCTCCGCTGTCGATAAATCGATAAAAAGGGTGGTCAAATCTCGGTTATTCACACCGATGATCCTTGTTTGGGTATTCAGTGCATTTGCAAGCTCTGTTTCGTTGTGCACCTCGACAAGCGGCTCTAACCCCCGCGCAAGAGACAGGTCAACGAAGCGACCGAGATCATCTCCGAGTATGCCGGAAATTAGCAAGATCAGATCGCTTTCCGTCTCGTATATCTGTTTTTCATCGATTATGAAGTCTTTTCTCAATACCGGGATTGTGACCGATCGCCTGACCGCAGAAAGGTTCGCAATTCCGCCGTAGAAGAAATCCGGTTCGGTCAGAACCGAGATCGCCACCGCACCTGCCGCTTCCATCTCCCGCGCAATTTTTGATGCATCTTCCGGCGTTATCCCGCGATTTTCAGTCGTTGGCGAACCGGGTTTCACCTCGGCGATGACCGGAACCTTCTTTTCGAGTTTGCGGGACCGTATCAGCTTGATGATGTCGCGATGCCCGGTTCTCGTGAGCGCATCCGCGGGCGCGCCCGCGTCTCCCGCACCACCCTGGTGCAGGCGGGCTACCCTGCGCCCGGTGGCTCTTAGTATCTCGTCGATTACTCTGTGCATGGTGGTTCCTCGTATCTTCTCATTGCGGTCTCTTGTTATGATCCCGTGTCATGATCTTATGTCATGGTCTCGTATTGCGTCTCGTTGTGGCTCAACATCCACACTCCGCATCTGGAAAAGCCTATTAATATATTTTTGGGCTGGTGGCAAACCTTATCTGTTATTAATTCCAAAATAGGTATATGGAATTCGAGAGGTCAATCAAAGGTTGTTTGTTTTCATACAGCCATCCATCCCCTCGGTACAGATGTTCTCGGATTCCATTTTTTATTTATAAGCGTTCAAACGGAGATTGGTGATATATGGCGATCAGGCTGGGATTTGTAGTGTCTGAATTCAATCGGGATCTGACATACCAGATGGAACTGCTCGGAGAGGAACATGCCAGATTTCTTGGTGCGGATGTCGTCGAGACGATCATGGTTCCTGGGGTGTACGACATGCCGCTTGCGGTGAAGAAACTCGCATCAGATGTTGGGATCGATGCGGTTGTCACGATCGGCTGCGTGATTGCGGGTGCAACCGGGCACGACGAGATCGTTGTGCAACATGCGGCAAGGAAGATCATGGACATCTCACTCGAATCAGGAAAACCAGTGACGCTTGGCATATCAGGTCCCAGGATGACTCGCATGGAGGCGCATCAGCGCGTCGATTATGCAAAACGCGCTGTTGAGGCGGCTGTCAAGATGGTGGACCGGATAGCGTGATTGCGTAGCTTGCGCCGGTCATGTTTGGGCTGCTGTTGCAGAATCGGAATCAGGAAAGTCCGACAGCACATCTCATATCATATCCTCACACCAGTCTTCTTGAACTCTTTAACGCTGAACAGAATCCGGTAATCAGAGATCCTTGTAGCGCGTGAGATTTCATGAGCGATACGCTCACATTCTTCCCTTGTTCTGGCGTGAATCATCGTGTACAGGTTAGCCTCCCAGTCAGGATGCCTCGGTCGCTCGTAGCAATGTGAAACCTCGTTAAACCCAGCCATTATGGCGCCGACCTCCTCCACGCGGTCTTCGGGAACGTTCCAGACACACATCGCATTCGCAACGATTCCGAGCGTCCGGTGTCCGATCGATGCTCCAAACCTGCGGACAGCACCGCGTTCGATCAACGCATCGATTCTGCCGATCACATCGCCCTCCGAGATGCCTAATTTCTCCGCGACTGTCGCAAAAGGCGCGGGAACGAGATCGATCCCATCCTGCGTCAGTTTTATCAGTTCCAGATCAAGAGGATCAAGAACATCAAGATTGTCCATTTTCACACTTCGCACCTCCATTTCTTCAGCCTTACACCTCAAACATCAAACTTCACTCCGATCTTGAAGAGATGTTTGACCGGAAGATCGAGGAGTGGGTATCCGAATCCCGAGATTTCACTCAATATTTCGTGAAATCGCTCCTTCTCGCATGCGGAGATTGTGAACCAGAGATTGTAACTGCCCGGGCGCAGATAGTTGTGTGACACCTCGCCAAAGTCGTTGATCCGGGATGCAACCTCTTCGATCTCGTCTTCCGGAACTCGCATCGCGACGAGTGTGCTTGACCCGCCAATCTTGTTGGTGTTGAGGATTGGACCGATTCTCCTGATCACGCCGAGATCTGTCAGTCTTTTGAGACGCTCGATGACCTCTCCCTCTGATATTCCGATCTGATCTCCAAGCATCCGAAAGGGCCGGGAATCCAGCGGAAAATCGAGCTGAATCGTGTTTATCAGCTGCCGGTCAGCCAGATCAAGATCAAGTTCCTTGGGTCTGTCTATCATCGTAGAACCTCTTCATCTTGCGCCTGTAGCTGCCGTACCGATCCTCTGGCGAATATCTGGCTGGGCAGGGGTTTGTGGCGACCGCACCGCACGCAGGACAGATCGTTTTCAGCGTGTATCGGTTGCACTCCGTGCATTTGAGAATTCTTGACTTCATTTCACCCAAAAGTTCACCAGAAGACTTCTTTTTGCTTTTTACTCATTCTTCGTGCCTGAAGAATGTGCCGCTGCCGTCCAGACGTCGAATCTCGTCAATCGCACACTGCGCAGACTGTTTCAACACTTTTTCTGCCAGCTTGTAGTTCGGCGCGGTGACGCGGAGGCGGTATCTCGGCGCTCCGACATAACCGACATCGAGTTCGACCTCGTCCTCCTTTATGCTCGTCGCTGCGGTGAGCGAGCTCTTGATCGCAGAAACGCCATCCGGCGCAGGGCAGGTCAGATCAAGGAAACCAGTGATGCTGACAGACGGAATCTTCACGTTCTCGGCTGCGACTGCTGCTATCTTCTCAGCGTACTCCTCCTTGATTCCCGCGCTGACCAATACCGAGCTGCCTGAGATCGCAGTCTCCTCGAACGCTGCGTACATGCTGCCAAACGAGTCGATCAGCGTATCAGCGATCTGCTGTCTCGTATCATCGCCGGAATCCAGATCCCCAATCGCAAATTCAAGCCACTTATTGGCACGAAGCTCGCTCTTCCACTCCTGGATCTTCTCCTTTCGCTGATGCTCGTTCACATCCTTGTACGAGAGGTCGATGTGACCGCGCTTTGCGTTCACCGAAAGCACCTTGCAGACGATCTTCTGCCCCTCGCGTACGTAATCCCTGATGTATTTCACCCAACCGGAAGCAACCTCTGAGATGTGGATCATACCCTCCTTTCCGTCGTATTCATCCAGCTTCGCAATCACGCCGAAGTCCATCACCTTTGCGACGGTGCAGACGACGAGATTGCCGGACTTGGGCCACTTCCGCATCGGACTCACTCCAGAACTTCGAGGATATGGGTCAGTATCCTCGATCTGCCACCGGTCGGCTCCGCGATCGTCCGCCCGCAGACGTCGCATGTCACAACGGTGCTCGCGTTTCCGAAGATGACCTGTTCGTGCTCGCAGTCCGCGCACTTGACACGCAGAAACCGGCTCTTCGGCGCAGGCACTATCTTTTCATTATCTTCGTTGGTTCTTATCATGATTCCACCAGTTCAAATTTGGATGCTCTGAAGCACTTTCTCACATGCGCCTTGCCGCATTCGGTGCAGCGATACCTGAGATGAATCTTTTTGGTCGGCTTATCCCCCCCAGGGACCTTCGAGAACTTTCCACTGTTCCCTATGCTCGTCTGTCTCTTCTTCTGTCGTACGATCCTGGTCATGGATGACGCTTTCTTCGGCTTCACCCGCTCGACCTTGTGCTGCGTATGTTTTTTGCAGTATGGGCAGTGCGTTCGGAATTGTGCTGGCATCTTCATTGATCTTTCACCTATGGTTTGACTTATTTATTTAGCATAATAAAGGTAATCTATTACAGCATACAGTTGGAAGCGATTCACTTAAAACTTTCTTGCTGCAGGAGCCAAAACCCCGCCACATAATCGCGGTTCACGTCCACAACACCATATACAACAGCAATTGCGGGGATGGGGTGGGTAGCTTGTAGTGGCATCTCGTCTATGGCAGTTCAAAGTTCAAGGTACCGAACAATTCCAAAGATCACTCGTACACCCAGGTCTCCTCAGCCTTCGTGTACTCGACTATATCGCTATCTGTGAAGTGTATCGCAATCTCCCGCTCTGCCGATTCGAGCGAATCTGCTGAGTGAATCAGGTTTCTGCCGACGTCCAGACCATAATCCCCTCGAATAGTCCCGACCAGAGCCTCCAACGGGTTGGTTGCCCCGCTGATCGTACGCATCACCGCAACCGCATTCTCGCCTTCCGCGATCATCAGGACTACAGGAGATGACGTGATGAAATCGACAAGCGAGCTGAAAAAAGGCTTCTTTACATGCTCTGCGTAATGCCTGCGTGCAACATCCTCTGTGATCCGGTGCATCCTTATTGCGACGATCCGCAGTCCTTTTCGCTCGATTCTGGATATGATCTCGCCGATCAAACCTCGCTGTACCCCGTCGGGTTTTATCATCAGAAATGTTCGTTCCATTTAACCACCCGCGCCGACTATTTGATCCATTCGACCTTTCTCGGAACTCGCTTCAGTTTGTAGTTGTTCTGGCACTTCGATCTGCAAAAATAGAAGACCGTACCATCCTTCTTGACGTACATCTTCCCGGTGCCGGGTTCGATGGGGCGCCCACAGAACGAACAGGTGAATTGCTCCAACGTCTTCACCTGCCTGTTGTCAGCTTCTTCGCCTCTCTCGAGGTTTCGAGCAGCATGAGGATATCCCCGACCTGCACAGGACCCACGCAGTTTCTGGCGATGACCCGTCCCTTGTCCCGCCCGTCAAGCACCCTGCAGTTGATCTGGGTCGCTTCTCCGTGCATGCCTGTAACCCCGACAACCTCGACGACCTCGGCAGGATATGCCCCATCATCTTCCGCCATCGTCTTCACCTCAACGCGGCGATCTTGCCAACAATGTCCTCGACCGCGTTCTTACCCTTTCCTGAGTTGATGATCGCAACAGCCGCACAGCCGACCCCGAGACCGCACGCGGCTCCGAGTTCGTCCTGTTTTTTGATGTAGATGTAGGGTATCTTCTTCTCGTCCGATAGCATGGGTAGATGCGCCACGATCTCAGGTGGATTTACGTCCTCGCCGATCAATATGAGCTGCGCAATCCCGCGTTCGATCGCTTTTGTCACTTCATTCGTTCCTTTCTTGATCTTTCCTGTGTCTCTTGCAAGTTCCAGCGATTCCAGCGCTTTGTCGCGCAGTTCATCCGGGGCGTCATAAGTGACGTACATTTGTGCCATTTTATATCTCCTTCTGGATTCAATCCGTCATTAGCGTTTGTAACATAACATAAGCGGCGGATTGGTATAAATAGGTTGCTGTACCTGGGGTTCTGAAGTCGCACCATTGGTTGTGCATGGGGTCGGGCGATAGTATTAAATCCCTGTGTACAGACATACCACAGAACAGAGAAGCGCTGGTGGTCTAATGGCTATGACTTGGGCCTTCCAAGCCCAAAGTCCGGGTTCGATTCCCGGCCGGCGCATCTGGTGGTGGTTTTTTGCGTCTGCGGGTTTTGCGGATTTTACGGTTCTGTGGTTGGGTTTATGATTGCAGGCGAGGTTACCAGGACGAGGTCTCTGGCGATTAGAATTTATCTGAACATACGCGCTGTCTTCCTCACAGCAGCCATCTTCCCCATGATCGTTACGTGGTCTCCGCTCTCGATTACGAGATCGCCGCACGGGATCAACCTCGCATCACCCCTCCGCACCAGCACGACCAGTGCATTCGCGGGAAGATCAAGCTCTTTTATCGACTTTCCGATCATCTCCGGATTCTCTACCAGTATCTCAACGATTTCGCCATGCTCACCAAGCTCGTACATCGAAAAAAGGCTCGGATGCCCGATCAGATGATCCAGGATCGCGGCTGCCGACGTTATCGGGTTCATCGATCTGATTCCGAGGTCCCGGAACGTGGGAAGGTTCTTCGGGTCGTTGACCCGCGCAATGAGCCTGTCCTCTCCGAACCCGAACTTGTTCTTTGCGATCTGGCACACCAGGAGGTTCACACCGTCCTGGTCTGTTGTCGCAACAAGGTATTTGGCGTCTTTTATTCCCGCCTTCGTAAGCGTTGTGATACTTTCAGCGTCCCCGCAGACCGCGGGCACTCCGACTTTGTCTTCTATGCGCCGGCAGTTGTCGATCTCTGTATCGATCACAACAACGTTCTCGCCCCTCTTTGCGAGACGGTGTGCAAGCGTACACCCGACACCACCGCCTCCGATTATCAATATCTCCATCGGTATCACCTTGAGTGCGTTTGCGATCGGTCTTGCCAGAAGACCGGTCAGTATCACTGTTGCAATTATACATAAAAACACAAGACCCATGATTGTATCGCCGGCAGTTGCGTCCACATGCGCGAGTTCGATTGCGAAGTACGTCGCCATCGACGCAGGCACAACCCCTCTCGGACCGATTGCTGCTATGAACGTCCTCTCCCGCAATCGCAGTTGCGAGTGTGTGGTCGATGCAAAAACTGCGATCGGTCTCACAACAAAAATGATGGCAGCAATAACGAAAACACCGTTCACTCCGATATCGCGGATGTTGTCGAATTTCAGCATCGCGGCGAGGAGTATGAAGATCACAGATAGCAGGATGGTTGAGAGATCGCTTTTGAACTCCTGAATCTCCTCTTTGTACGGCGTGTCTGACATGCCCACGCAGACTGCGGCGGTCGCAACAGCGAATATGCCGGTCTCGTTCGAGATTATCTCCGCTATCGTGTACGTGAGCAGGATGTGCGCCAGTGTTATGAAATGGGTGAGTTGCCGTGTGACTACGCGAGTCTGGGATAGTGCGAATATGCACAACGATCCGCCGACCACCCCTACCGTTGCGCCGATTGCAATCCTGAACAGGAACATGGGTATCCCGTACTCGATGTTGGACTGTGGGATCGTGATCCACTCGAAGATCATTGCAGCGAGAATTATGCTGACTGCATCGTTTAGCACGCCCTCAATCTCCAGAATGCTCCGTATCCTGTTATTCACTCTTATCGTCTTCATGAGTGGCACGATGACGGTGGGTCCGGTCGCCGCCACCAGCGCGCCGAAGAGGAACGCGAAACCCCAGTCAAGTCCGATCAGCTCGTGCGCTGCAACCGCACTGCCGGTCATGGTGACTGCAACACCGACACTGACCAGCATGAGCACCGTCTTTGAGACCGCGTGAAGGTGCTGATGGTCGATGTTGATGCCGCCATCAAATACGATGATGACCACCGCAAACGTGACGATCAATCGCAAGCCGTCGCCGTATAATGATGGGTCGATGCAGCCGACACCTTCCGGTCCAAGCAGGATTCCCGCTGCAAGCAGAAAGACGATGCTCGGTATCCGTGTGATCTTGCCAATCGTCTGCGCGACGATTCCGACCAGAAGTATCATCGCGAGTACGGCGAAGACGTAAATCGGTTCCATGACTTGTCCGGCACCCTCCTAACTCTGGTATTGTGCGGCAATGGTATAAG
>JAGGRW010000127.1 GCA_021159385.1 Methanosarcinales archaeon | reverse complement strand
CGGAGCATTTACCGAGAAGGAGGAACTCTTCGGGAAGGGCTTGATCCTGACCGTAATTCCGGAGACGATCGTTATCTTCGGGTTCGTAATAGCGATCATGATGATCATCTGACCATGGGACTGGAAAACGTTGTCGAAGACATCCTGAAGAGTGCGCAAGATAAGGTGTCCACGATCGAGGCTGAACGGGATAGTGAGGTCATGGCGGTCATCGAGGAGGCGAAGCGCACAGGCGAGCGGATAACCGGCGAGAAGATCGCATCCGCGGAGGAGACGGTTGCGCGGATCCGCAAGCAAGAGATGTCGGGCGCAAATCTTGAGGTGCGGCGGATGATCCTGAACACGCGAAAAGAGGTACTGGACAAGACCTACACGCGGTCGCTGGAACGCCTTCGCGAACTGGACGAGAAACCGCTCCTGCGGTCGCTGATTCGGGCGCATCGCGGTGACGCCACTCGAGTCTACTCGAACCGGCAGGATCAACCGGTCGTCGAGGAATTGTGCAACGAACTCCTGGAGGATCGGTTGACAGACGTTGCATACGCGGGCAATGTGGACTGCATCGGCGGAATCGTTCTTGAGAACGTTGACGGGACCATCCGGCTGGACTATACCTTCGACACCATAATGGACGAGGTCAGCGAGCGGTCGATGAAAGAGATATCCACCATTCTGTTTGGCTGAAGGCTGAACATGATTCTCGTCCTCTCGATCGGAGGCTCGGTTCTCGGACGTGATCCTGATCGCATAAGGGAATACGCTTCAAGGCTTTCGGGTCTGGCATCGGATCACACCGTCTTTGTCGTCGTCGGCGGAGGCAATGTCGCACGTGAGTACATCGGAGTTGCGCGTGGGTTTGACGCGAGCGAGGCGTTCTGCGATGCGATCGGGATTGCGGTCACCAGATTGAACGCGCGCCTTCTGATCGCGGCGCTTGGGGATGTTGCGTACCCGGTTCCGCCTGAAACGCAGGAGGACGCTTTGGTCGCTGCACTATCCGGCAGAATCGTTGTGATGGGCGGGACAGTTCCGGGGCACACAACCGATGCGGTCGCGGCAATCCTTGCCGAATGCGCGCACGCCGACCTCTTAGTCGATGCAACGTCAACAGACGGCATCTACACAAAAGACCCGAAAAAGCATCCGGACGCCGTGAAACTGGACGAGATAACCCACGAGCATTTGGTTGAGATCATCGCGGATTCCAGGATGGGGGCTGGCGCGAATCTGCCGCTTGACATACTTGCTGCAAAGGTGATCGAGCGGTCAGGGATTCCCACGGTCGTTGTCGATGGGCGGGATCCGGGACAGGTCTTCGATGCTGCATGCGGGAAGCGGGTCGGGACGCGCGTTGGGTGAATGAGAGAAATTTTCCTGATTCTGACGGATTCTGTGGTTCTCGAAAAGGCTACGCATATTAATAACCATTTTGTCAATCATATTATAAACTAATAGATTTATACCACTCTTTCATGAGTCTCCAGGGCACTTATACACCTAAAGCTAAAGATCTCGAACCTGTTTCGGCAGTACAACGTGAACTCATCACGCCGTTAGCCATTCACAAAAGAAGCTGCAGTTTGGAAAAGGATTTCGATCCTTTGGCAAATAAATCGAAACAAATTTGCATATCCCTTGAAGAGAAAGAGTACAGCCGCATATTGGGTGATGTTACAGCTTTTCGCCAGTATTTAGATGATATGATTGAGCAATATCCGGAACTGTTCCCGGCTATGATCCAACAAGGATATACATTACATGACATCCTTCCGGAGTCTGAGAAAATGCCAGGAATTCGTTTGCGACGCATATACCATGCTCACCCCACATCCACCCGCGCTCATCCCCGCCCGCGACCTCTCTCCGCGGATGCCCCCGAATTCATTCGGGTGGGGCACGGCGGGGGCTGGATGCCTGAACACAACGCAACCTGACAACATAAGCGTGACAATCGATATGGCACCATGAAGATCCTTGTTGCAACCGGAAGACTTGCGCAGAACACCGTACGAGCGGCAGTTGATGAGAACGCGGATGTGCTCGTCCTTGATATCGATGTTGCAGCATTCATAACATCGGGCTTGCTGAAACGATCGCTCCCTGACAGGCGATACGACATGATCCTCGTTCCGGGTCTCGCGTCGAGCGACTTCACAGATCTCGAAAGTGAATGTGGACTGCCGATCCGCATGGGACCAAGACATGCCTACGACCTGAGATCAGTCATCCCTCTCGCAAACGAACTCGAACTCTCGAGAACAATCCCCGCCGATGAATTCTTGTCGAAAAAATTGAGAGATGATGCTATTTTGCGAATAGCTGACCACGAACGGGATGCCAGGCATGTATATGAGATCTGCGGCAGGAAGATCGGTGGCGACTCGATTATGAAGGTGATGGCAGAGATAGCGGGTGCAACCGAGCTTCCAGAGTGGCAACTCTCGATGAAGATACGTGAATTTGAAGGAAAGGGTGCGGACATAATCGATCTCGGCGCAACAATGGATTCTGATCCGGGGAGTGTTGTGAGCGCGGTCAAGGTTGCGAAATCGACGACAGAACTTCCGGTGAGTATAGATACGCTCGATCCCGACCTCATCGTTTCGGGAATTGAGTCGGGAGCCGATATTGTTCTGAGTTTGAATTCGGAAAACATCGACGCTGTGAAGGACGCTGTTCTGGAGCACGAAACAGCGGTTGTGATCATTCCGGATCAGGGGAGTCGCGATTCGGATCATGCCCCGGATTGTGACCCGGATCGTGATTCGCTCTTCAGAAACATCGAGTACGCAAGAAGCCTCGGCATAAAAAGACTCATTGCTGACCCGGTTCTCGATCCTGTCGGACACGGAATCGTTGAATCGATCCGCAGGTACGGAGATTTCCGGAAACGAGATGAAACGACCCCGCTCTTCTTCGGCGTCGGCAACGTCACAGAACTGATCGATGCCGATTCGGTCGGCGTGAACGCTCTTCTTACGGGAATCGCGTCCGAACTCGGTGCCAACATCCTGTTTACGCCGGAGCACAGCGACAAGGCGCGTGGGAGCATCGCAGAACTTGCTACCGCCTCGCAGATGATGGTGCTCGCAAAAGAGCGGTGCAGCTCGCCGAAGGATCTTGGAATCGATCTTCTCATCTTAAAGGAGAAACGGTACCTTCCTGATGCGGAAGTTCCTGAAAAATCTGTTTTTGCGAACCAAAAATCAAAATGGGCTCCTGACCCGGCAGGATGCCTCCGCATCGAGATCTCAAGAGCGGGCCGGGGGGAAGGGGTGGTCGATTGTGGTGTGGCAGAGGGTGGAGTGATTGTTGTGACCCACAGGAAGGCTACGATCGTCGGAACAGACGTCTGCCGGATTCTCACGACCGCGATCGATATGGGGCTGATCTCGCAACTGGATCACGCCGGCTATCTCGGGCGTGAGCTTACGAAGGCGAAGATCGCTCTTGATCTCGGATGGAACTACACGCAGGACGAGCCGTTTGCGAAGGGGCGGTGAGTTTGCGGGTTGGCGAGGGTGGACTGGTGAGCCTGCGAGCCGGTACGTTGAATGGTCAGGTCAATCCTTCCGCTTCACAGTGACAAAGTATATGATCGAAGACCACGGGACTCCGACGATGAGTAGTATCGTCCATAAACGCTTCGCATTCGACATTTCGGTGTAAAACTCATATTCGGATCGTTTCAGACAGTCTATCAGCATCACAATCCAGAATGCGAGCCATAACACAATTACAGACACTAATATGTAGAAATTAGTCGAAAACATCAAGTTCATGATTCTGCGCCCAAGCCCCTGATCCATTTGTTCAGCCGGATGCATATGGGTGGCTTGCATTCATCGATGCATCCGACGCATGGGACGAAGACACCTCCTGCGATCAGCAATTCATACTTACTTGAATCAGGAACCGTTAGCGGCACATGCTCTTCGATTACGCCTGTGAACCTGATCCTGCATGCCCTGACGCCGGCAGCAACGATCGACTCGCGCTCAACCAGCCCCTCATCCAGCAACGTGCGTACGATGCGCACACCCTGTCTGCTGTTTATCCCCAGTTCCTTCCATAGCTGGCTCTGCAGAATGCCACCCCTCGCACGGCGTACGAGTTCCAGTACACGCTCCTCGATCTCACCCATAAAACGCCATCTCCTATTCAACAGGGACGATCAGGATGATGTTGTTGCCGCGAAGAACGACCGAGCCGAGAGAGCGCAGCCGCTCCTCGTCAGCGATCTCCACAGTATCCAGCAGATGCAGATTCAGATAGTCATCAACGCTCTCAAGCACACCCTCAAGAAGGTGGTTGTCGCCCTTCATCTCAACCCGTATCCTGGATCCGATCATACTCTGAACTTTCTTTGTTGGAAACACGATAATTCCTCAAATAGATTAAATTCCACTGATAGTATAAGATTCGAGGATCACTTCCTCGCTCAGATACCCTGTGTGGTACGTCTTTCCGCTATCAAGGTCATTGACGGTTATCTCTGCCGGCGCAAAGATGTCTGTTCCGATTGCAGAAAAATCGTATCCCGCACCCTCGTACGTCTTGTAGAACGGCTTGCCGTAACTCTTTGATGTTCTGGCTGGCACCTGTTTAAACAATTCCTCATCGAAGCCGCTTGTTGTCAGCACAACCGATCCGTAGTAGATGATACTATCGTTCGTCGAGCCGATTGCGCGCATCTCATCAGGCACGACCGGAGCAATAGGTGCGGTTCCAGCCGCATGTTGAATCTTCTTCGTATCAAATCCGAGTTCATCCAGCCTGCGGATCGCAGCCTCGATCACGCGTCCTGCGACCTGAACCGAACCGACTATACATGATGTTGGCGCAACCAGTGCGAAAACCTCATCGGGTTTGACGCCGCACCGATCCGCAATGAACCCTGTTGCCGTATCGTCAGGAAGCCTGTTTGATTCGAGCACAATCACCGCGCATTTCGCATCGTCGTGATAGCATATCCTGTCAAGGACGCTTCTGGACTTCTGCATCAGTTCGTGCGCACGCGCCGGTCCGGAACCCATAGCAACATACTCACCGACACAGATCTGCCAGCCCGCGGTCTGCGCACCGAGCGATGCTATGCACGGGTGGTCTGTTGCGACGTTGATGAACGATAGGGGCACGTTGCCGATCCTGCGAACGCCAAGCGTCGCGGTCCCGAGCCCGCCCATGCACACCTCAGTGAGCCTGAGTCCAGCCTCGTAACTTCCCATCACATCGATGCCACAATCGAGTACGGTAGACCCGTTTTCGAGTGTGTGCTCCTTGATCTTGAGTTCCTCACTCCAGTCGATCATGTCATAAACAATTTCCAGTGCGGTCGCATTCACAGATAGCATGTCAGTCACTCCGCGATATTATACGGTACCTCGATATAACCGTATCGCTCGCAAATAGCCCCGGGCGGATTTGAACCGTCGTCACAGGCTCCAAAGGCCTGCAGGATTGACCGCTACCCTACGGGGCTACCTACTTATAGGTTTGCGATGATATAAATATGGGTATGTCATCGGATGCAGGGGTTGTCGCAATAAAGAACCTGATCGCACTGTGCGTGTGCGCAGGGATCGTAGTTCTCATCGGGTATCTCGGTTACTCGCAGACAGAATGCTCGCTTGTGTCATCAGGGAACGTGTCGGAACTGACGTTCGTAATCGAGGGGGATATTGATCCCAAAGACTGCACGCTGCGCGTGAGTGGGCGCGGAGGCGGAGGCGGAGGCGGTTACAGCAGTGGTCGCGGGTCAGTTGTCGTGATCAACAACGTAACGTACCCCCTGACCGGGCCGGGATCGGATGGGGCGATCGATTCGTGGACTCCGGATCTGAAGCACGGCAGAAATCACATCCGGCTCATATCAGTGAACAGAACCACGGCAACGCTGTCGTACGATGTGCAATGGAAGCCTTTGATCAAACGATTCCAGATAGCGGATCTTGAGGTTGGAAGCGAGTCGGATTTCTTTATTTACGCAGACAGCGACGTCTCACAATCTCATCTCAAGATAGCGACGGAGAATGGGGAAGTTATCTTCAACCAGACGTTCAATGGATCAAAAACCCGCATCAAGATCGATGAAATCGGAAATTATGACGTGCACATGCGAGTGCTCGGTTCCGGGTGGTCTGAGACGTACTACTCGGAATTTACAGCATTTGCAGGCGTTTTACGGACGATTGATAATGTGCCGCTGATCAGATCGAGGACCGACAGACCTGCGTATTCATCGACCTTCCCGCTCACAATCGAGCGCAGTGATCGCGGCTTTGTACTCATCTTAAAACGTGCATGTAACGGGTACCACAGGTTGATGTACGGACGGCTGCTGCCGTACACGATGTATGCGAAAGATTACTTGTTCGGGAAGGTTGGGTTTCTGGTGGTAACTACTGTCGCGACAATTTAATTTCGGAACAATTTGATAACTTCCAAACCATAATCTCGGTTTTCGGTGAAACGCGAGTATGCAGCATAAGATGAGTCGCGCGGGTACGGCATATTCCAGCCTCATCGAACGCCCATCATTCAGAGAGTTTTTATTTTTTATATTCAATAAAAAAGGAGTTAAATGGGTGCCCCCAAATTCATTTGGAGGTGGAGCGGCTGGGCTTCGAGAGGCTGGCATGATGGACGCGGAGGTCGGGATGGTTGTGTGGTTTTGGCGCGGGCATGGTTGTAATTCCGAAAGGTATTTATAGGATTATGATGTGGGATGAGTAGCACGCTGGTCGTGGTTGTTGTGAACGGATATGACTATATGATCGGGTCTCGTACTTTTCTGCGAGCAATGCTTGGCGCTGTCGTGCTTGCGGTGCTGCTCACGGGCATGGCGGCGGGTGCGACGACATGGGTTGTGGATGATGATGGCGGCGCGGATCGTAGGAGTGTGTGGACGGTGGAGGCGGCAGCATGACCCGCCCGGCTCGCTGGTGGCTGCGGCGCTCGTGGCGGTGCTTGCGGCGGCAGGCGCGGGGGCGGCAGGGGTCGTGGATGGCTATGGGATGGCAGCTGCTTGTGGACATAATAAAATTATAACCGAAGGATGAGGAGAAAGAGCATGAAACGAATTGAATTTCACGACCGGGAGAATGAGAAGAAAGAGATTATGGATATTCTGAATTCCGAACCATCCTTGATCACTTTCGTTTACGGACCGATAAACTCTGGAAAGACAACGTTGATTGACCATTTGATGGGGCAACTACCTGATGAGTATGCCCCATTCTATGTTAACCTGCGCGGGAGATTTATCACAGGTTATGAAGACTTCCTTAGTGTGTTATTTGAGATCGATGAGGGGGGCGTGATTGATAACGTTGGTGAGTATGCGCAGTCGTTGATCAAGGATTTGAAGATACTTGGCGGAATCCCGATACCGCTAAATTTATTTGAACAAATATTCGAAAAGAAGGATAAAAGCAAAGATATGTTCAAATACATCGAACGTTTCTTCGGTGAGGTGTCTAAGAAACGCGTGCCAGTGCTGATCATCGATGAGCTGCAGGTGATCGGGGATCTGAAGATCGATGGACTTTTGATTTACAAATTATTCAATTTCTTTGTGAGACTCACAAAAGAAAAGCATCTGGCACACGTATTTGTAGTCACTTCCGATTCGCTCTTTATCGAGCAGGTTTACAGCGAGGCGATGCTGGATGGGCGAAGTGAATATCTGCTGGTGGATGATTTTGATGAGAAGACGACTACCGAGTTTTTAAAGGGGCACGATTTTACGGATGATGAGACGAGGGTGGCATGGGAATACTGCGGTGGAAAGCCAGTGTGTCTGTTGAAGTTAATTCGTGTGGATGAAAAGGAATTGATTGCAAAGAAAATGCTTGCTACGAGAGTAAACCAGTTGAAGGATCTGCTTGACTATTTAGATTACACCAAGCCGAGAATGATGATCGGAGAAGATAGTTACACGGTTGAAAAGGAAGATATTGTTAGTATTCTTAAACGGTTTGCAGATGCTGAATGCATCGATTGTGAGGGCTTGGACAGACCTGCAAAGCATTTTCTGGTCAAGGATAATATTTTGTTCCTTGATCCCGATATCGGAACTATCAAGCCACAGTCACAACTGAATCTACTTGCGATACGAGAGGTGATGCGTGATGCGTAGAGTTGAAATGGCTCTCTGGGTGCTCTGCTCGGGAATCGCCTCTGCGGGCGTGCGGACAATCGCGGTGGCTCGCGGGCGAGGAGGCGGCGGCGGGTGCTGGCGCTGAGTGGGATGTGTATCCGGGCGCGGGAACGCCGATTAGAGGACGCGACCTGCGGCGCAGGGGGTATGAGTTATGTGCACGGGGACGAATGCCCATGAGTGTGGCTGCGGTGGCGGTGCGGGCGTAAGAACGGCGGATACGAAAATACTTATGTGAATATCGGTTGTATGGATAGCCCAAATAGCGTCTGAAAGTGACTCTCATGATGCGGAAAAATAAGTTGATGGAACTGACCCCGGATAAATGGGGCTGCTCGTTTATCTGAACGAGCATAACGCAGTGGATTTGACCACGATAAAACGATTTATGAATGATATCGCAGAGTCCAGATTGGTG
>JAGGRW010000137.1 GCA_021159385.1 Methanosarcinales archaeon | reverse complement strand
AGAGCCGCCAGTGCAAGCGATAGAATGATATGCAATTTCAGTCTACTCAAATACATTTCTCCTTCCGCGGATACTCTCCTGCGCAAACAGAATCAACATCACTATGCTACTTAAACCTGACCGGTCTCGAACTGGGGCTTGCCTGATTGCTTTGAATCGTTCTGACGAGTTATCGAATTACAGTTACCTGATGCCAAGTTGTTTCCTTATCAGATCGCAGAGACTGTCTTTGATCTTCGAATGTCTGGGGACCGGTGATTTCTTTCCATTCATCGGATTCATGTATATGTCGTGTCGCCCACCATGGCGTTTCAGATAGCATCCCGCGTCTACCAGTTCTCATATAAAATCACGCCGTTTCACGCCTCAACTCCCAGTTCCTTAGCCATAATGGCAGTCTGCGGCGATGCCAAATCTCCCTCTTCTTCCATCATCAGCCTGTACACGTCTCGAATGTTCTCTTCCAGTTCCTCAAGAGATTCGCCCTGGCTGAATACCCCGGGAACTTCCCTGAGCCTGCCGACATACCATTCCTCATCCAGCCAATATTCAAGCGTAAAATGTCTTAACATGGTTTCGCCTCCTTACCTTGTGGTTCTGGCTAACATGATTAAGTTATCCTCTGTTATTATAAATCATAAGCAGTGACATCAGATCTCCACGCGCTCGGAACGCGGAAAATCCTCCGCACCATCCCCCTCATCGGAGTCGCCTTCTATCAGTTGCTCGATTCGCATCTCAGCGTCATCAAGCCTTCTGTTGCAGAGCCTCGACAGCCCAACACCGGTCTCGAATCGCTTGAGAGCGTTATCAAGCGTTGATCCTGACTCCTCCAGTTCATGCACGATCTCTTCCAGTTGCTTGAGTGCGTCCTCAAATGTGATCTCTTCGCTTTCGCTTTCACGCTTACTTTTACTCTCACTCTCACTCATGATCCCAGCCCTCCTTTACTCTGCGCACCTGACATTCGATCTTACCGTCTGTTACCAGTATCTGAAGCTCGTCGTCGCGGGATACGTCCGCTATGGCATTAACAATCGCATGATCCGGCACCCTCTGAACGATGCTGTATCCACGCTGCAGATGGTTGAGCGGGCTCAACGCATGAAGCGTCGCTTCGAGCATGGACAGGTCCTTTTTGCAGAGTTCCAGCCGGTGCGCAACCGCTGTGTGCATCTGCCTCGTCAGTTCGTCTGTGTACTGCCGGAGCTGGTTGATCCGGTCTCTCGGGTGCACAACACCGCGCTCAAGACGTGAGACCTGCCCCCTCCGCGCCCCAATCGCCATCTTCATCGCGTAGACGAGTCTGGCAACAAGTTCCGCAATCTGCTGCCTTAATTGCTCCCGATCGGGAACCGCGATCTCGGCAGCCGCTGACGGCGTGGGCGCACGCACGTCTGAAACAAAGTCGCAGATCGTAACATCAGTCTCGTGCCCGACAGCAGAGATTATGGGAATCTCTGACTCGTAGACCGCTTCTGCGACCTCGATCTCGTTGAACGCCCAGAGTTCCTCGATTGAGCCGCCGCCTCTTGCAACGATCATGACGTCGATCCCGTCCGTTCCTGGCACTGCCGACAGCGACAGCCGGTTCATCTGCCGGATCGCGTGCGCGATCTCACTGGCTGCACCATCGCCCTGCACCCGTGTTGGCGCAAGAACGATCCGCACAGCAGGAAACCTTCTTCTGATCACGTTCAGTATGTCGTGCAGAACAGCACCTGTACGGGATGTGACGACTCCTATCGTCTCCGGAAACTGCGGCAGCGGCTTCTTGTGCGCGTCGTCAAAGAATCCGCGTTCATCCAGCCTCGCCTTCAGTTGCTCAAACGCCTTGTACAGCGCGCCGATCCCGTCCGGCTGCATATCCCAGACCATCAGCTGGTATACGCCTCGCTTCTCATACACTGTGATGTCGCCCATGCATATCACACCAAGCCCGGTTTCAGGCGTAAATTTCAGTTTCTGGTTTGCGCCACGGAACATAACGCAGTTTAACTGGCTGCGCTCGTCTTTCAGCGTGAAATACATGTGTCCTGATGTGTGGTGCGTGAAATTGGACATCTCGCCGCGAACCGAGATTCCGGAGAGCGCAGAATCGTTCTGCAGCCGGTCTTTCACGTACTGGGTCAGCTCATGCACCGTGTAGAGCATAAACGATAGATCGATTGCGAGAGACATAAATCTGTGCCACAAGTGCGGGGTGAAAGTGAACACTCGGGTTTATTATCACCAGCACCGATTCACTGTATGATTCACTGTACATATCAGGGCTCGTGGCTTAGCCAGGATATAGCGCCGGCCTTCTAAGCCGGACGTCCCGGGTTCGAATCCCGGCGAGTCCGTCAGGTATCGCGGGAGTGACGAGGGTGTGAGGAGGAACGAGATATGAAGAACAGGAGAGGAGGTGAGAGATGAGAGAGATTAAAGGGATCGCACGCGAGACCCTCGAATTCATTCTTGAGGTGAGCAAGTCCACAGCGCCGAACGAATTTGCAGGGCTGTTGCGTGCCGACGACGGGATCATAACCGAGGTGATCGTGCTCCCGGGAACCGAGTCCTCAGAGGTGAGCGCAGTGATGCGCCTCTACATGCTGCCGATGATATCGGTCGCAGGTTCGGTGCACAGCCATCCGACGCCGAATGTCAATCCGTCGAGCGCGGACCTCTCACTCTTTCTACGAACCGGAAAATGCCACCTCATCGTTGGCTTTCCGTACAACGAGGGGAGCTGGAGGTGTTACGATGCGAACGGGCGGAGGAGGGGGCTTCCGGTTCTGGATATCGACTTCGATCAGGATATCGATGCCCTGTGAAACGCCTCCGGTCATGTTGCAGTCGTACTACCAATTCCATACACTACCAATCCCTCTGCCCATGTCCCGGACTGCCGATCACAGATCACCGTGCGATTGCGATTGTGACCCGCCCGTACCGCCTCTTCGTAAGTATCAGATCCTTCTCTTCGGAGAGTGCGAGCGCGCACGGCTCTGCCACGCCAACGAGATTGAACCTGCTTGCTTCGGATGGGGACGGCGGCGTGTGCGCATTGATCGTTTCGTCGTCCAGAAATACGATCTCGCGACCAAACGACTCTATCGCATCCTTGATTCCGGCTTCATCCATTTTGAGCCGGGAAGACGCGAATATCTTCACGCAATCGAGATCGATTCTCGCATCACGGAGTGCGCATTCGATTGCAGCACGCACCTCCTCTCTTGTGACTCCCCGTCTTGATCCAACCCCTACGACCACGACTGAGTCCCCTCTCTCGGTCATGGACGCACGTTCCAGCGTTCTGATCTTCCGGCGCACCATGACCAACCATAATCATCGGTCAATCGTATTCCCGCCACGTCTTCCCGCACTTTGTGCACCTGAAGAACCTGGTCTCGCTCTCGTCTGCGGACCTGAGCTGTCGCAGCCACCAGTATGCGGTGTCGTTGCCGCATTCATCGCATCGTGCACGCGTCGTCGGCATTCCGGCGTCGGACCCTCCCTCGAGTACCGCGATCGTCTTGTCTGCACGCTGTTCAACTGATATGACGGATCTACCCTCGCCACGCTCCTTTGCAAATCCACATCGCCTGCATGTCAGTGCGCCGTCCTTCAACACCAACATGCTGCCACATTCAGGACAGAATTCCATGACCTAACCCTTTGCTCGCTTATATAATAAATATACGGCTCCGTGCACAACCTGCGCCGGGCCGGGCTTCCCCATCCGCATCAGAACCCTGATAACGGATGACGACCACTATTTCAGCGAATCACAGGCGTCGCACCGCGTCGCACAACACCCATCGCCGGGATTCCCATCGCCAACACATCCAATCGACAAGAACATGTCACACTTTGAAATCACACACAAAGACTCGGCAGGAAGAATCGGCAGGCTCACGACCGGACACGGGAGAATCGAGACTCCTACGGTCATGCCTGTTATCAATCCGAATATATCGACGATTCCAGCGTCCGCTGTTGCGAAATTTGGAGCAGAGGTCGTAATCACCAACGCCTACATTATATACCAGAATCCGGAATTAAAAGACCATGCAATCGAAAAAGGCGTGCATTCGCTACTTGATTTTGATGGCGCAGTCATGACCGATTCCGGATCGTACCAGTTGTCAGTCTACCACGATATCGAGGTCACATCAGACGAGATCGTCCAATTCCAGCAGAGAATCGGATCAGACATCGGAGTACCGCTCGACATCCCGACTCCGCCCGATGTATCACGCGAGCGTGCCGAATCCGAGATGGGAACGACGATCAAGCGGTGCAGAGAGGCGCGTGAACTGATTGACGCGACCGGAAGGATGCTCCTCGCAGGACCGGTGCAGGGATCCACACACACCGACCTGCGGCACGAATGCGCACGCACGCTCAGAGAAACGGGATTTGACGTCTACCCGATAGGCGCGGTCGTGCCGCTGCTCACAAATTACAGGTTCGCCGACGTTGTTTCCGCAATCGTCGCATCAAAGAAAGGACTCTCGCCTGCTGCGCCTGTTCACCTCTTCGGCGCGGGGCATCCAGCAATGTTTGCGCTTGCGGTTGCGCTTGGCTGTGATCTCTTCGATTCGGCGGCTTATGCGCTGTATGCGAGAGATGGGCGGTACCTGACAGCTCACGGGACGTACCATCTGGACGATCTCCAGTATCTCCCGTGTTCGTGTCCGGTATGCTCATCGTATACCGCAGATGAGTTGAGAAGCGAATTTGCGTGTGAAAACCATATCCCGCTTGCAGAACACAATCTTTATGCGACATTCAGGGAGATCCGCCTCATAAAACAGTGCATCGTTGAGGGGAACCTCTGGGAACTCGTTGAGCGCAGGTGCAGGGCGCATCCGAAACTGCTTGCAGGACTCAGGCGCGCGGTCGAGAGCGCGGACTGGATCGAAACGCTTGACCCTGTACGGAAATCGACGTTCTTCTACTGCGGAAGCGAATCAGCGCACCGGGCAGAGGTTGTCAGGTTTAGATGGCGGCTTGACCGATTCGATCTGCATGGAACGGTGCTGATCCGTACACGGAAGATCAGAGGGGAGGATCGGTTCGATCATGTGCTCAACCTGAGGGCGCCATTCGGTGCGTATCCTGTCGAACTCGGCGAGACGTACCCGTTCAACGCGGAGGTGCCGGAGTCGCAGGAACCGGATTACGATGCGAAATCGACTGCTCTCCGGAATACGCTCCGTTTAATCGAACTGAACCCGGATGTGCCATTCACAGTCGTCTGTGGGTGGGAACATCCGCTGATGGGTGAGATTATGGCTCGTCCGAATGTGAATGCGGCGGCAGATTCGATATGATGCGGACCTGAAAGGTATCGAGAAGGAGATTGACGAAGCGCCCCCACAGATTCGACTGAGATCATCGTCATCATCGGAGAGCCACACTTCCCCCTCACCCATCTCGCACACACCCGGGTTCACATGAACTCGCCAATCGTCCTCTGGTACCTGCATTTGTCCAGCAACTGAATCTCACCATTCCATTTGCTGTACGGCGTGCGGATGCGGCTCGAAATCTCGCGCAGCGCGGAATCGACGCTCCCAAACGTGACCCCGCCACTTCGGAGTGCGTCCCGAACTGCCTCCCGGATAACCCAGACCCCAAGAGGCGCCCAGTAATCCGGAAGAATCTCCCGCACGATCGCGACCGTTGCCTGCCTTCTTATTGCGTGAAGATACTCGGCGACAGAGGTTCTTGCTGCGTAATACCCACCAGCAAGTGAAGAATAGCCCTTCTTTCCCGAATACTCCTCCCGATCGCTCCCGATCCACAGTTTATCAGACCAGACCGAATCTGGCAGCCATATCTCGACCAGTTCGAATGAAAAACATCGTGGGATGAGCAATATCTCGAAATGGTTCCCGAACTTCTCGGCTGTGAAGAGGGTGATGTCGCACACCTCGGGATAGTCCCGAACGTTGTCCAGAAGCATCTTCCCGATCATGTCATCGATCGCTGTTATCGACCACCGCGTGGGCACGAGTTTCCGTTCCGCCCCGAGCAGTCCGATCGAGAATATGCGCGTGATGTGGTGCTGCGAGACATCGTGCCGGTACAACTCGCGTATTGCGTCCGCGGCAAGCGAATCTGTGTCGGATACGAGATAATCGACCTTTCTCGGGACTTTTGGGTTCTCTGTGAGCGTGATCTTCTTAATCTCACCCGCTGGACCCATCGGCATCAGCATCCCGTCGAACGCGACCGTTGCATTCAGCGGTCTTGTGAACCAGACCTCGGTATCCACTGGCAGCTCAGCCATCGCCAGCTCCTGCGAGGTCAGGAGAGCTGGGTTGTCAGACATCCCTTCACCCCCCGCATCCCCCACACCCCTCGCATTCTTCGCCTTCGTTGCGCTCGCTGCATCCTTCACATTCATTCTGGTGTACGAACGCACGAGTTGCGACCGCAATCCGATGATCTCGCCAATATCTCTCCCCAAAAGCTCTTTCGGATCGTCATAATGCCGCGCCTCGCTGCCACCCACATTCGGTGGCACAAGTGGACCCGCAAAGATGTCGGGATAGCCTTTGCGCCCGACAAAAACGGATGGCGGAGACGCTCCGAAGAGGCTGTCGGCTGGCGCGATCGTCTCGACCACCTCGAAACGCTCGAGAATCGGGCAGTGCTCTCGTCCGCAGAGCCCCTTTCCCTTGCAGGTTACGCACAGGTTCATTGCCATGTCATTGGTCTGGCAGGTAAAATACGTGGCGGTCGAGACACCAAAGCATTTTTAAAGCATCAACTACAGGTGTATGTGGTCGATATGAGGTTGCGCATAATCAGTTCAAAGCGGGAGATTGGTACACTTGACCCGGCAGAGGAACATGTGCATCTCACGTTCAGGCCATCGAATGCGGATGTCGTTGCACTGATACAGGCGTGTCCAAACTTGAAAGTGGTGCACATCCCGGATTCATACAAAAAAACGATGTCAAAGTCAGCAAATATGTTTTTGTCAGCAAATAACATCAAATTGCTCGTTGGTGATGTGTGGGGGCATCGTAAAGACATTAATCAGTACTACACGGTCAGTGAGGCAATCATTTTAGAGATACTCAATCACCAGAAGAACGGCATTCAGAGGGGTGAGGTCGTCAGGAGAGTCAACAGAAATTTTAGATTGAGTCCTGACCTGATCAATCACATCATCGATACGAACAACGAGCAGATGGGGCTCTGATATGTTCCGATAAGAAAGATGGATTGCGCCTAAAACTCCACCTCTGGTGCGGTTTCCGCCCCTTCCTCCGCCTCGAAGTATGGTCGTTCGTCGAACCCGAACATGTTGGCAACGATTGCCGCCGGCATCCTCTTTATCCGGGTGTTGTATGCCCTGACATTCTCATTGTAGCGCATTCGTTCCACTGCGATGCGGTTTTCAGTCCCCTCCAGTTGTGCCTGCAGGGCAAGGAAGTTCTCGCTCGCCTTCAGATCAGGGTAATTCTCAACGACAACAAGAAGCTTTGACAACGCAGAATCCATCGTGCCCGCAGCCTCCATCTGCTCACTCGTCGTTCTCGCCGCGCTCCACTGGCTTCGTGCCTTCGTAATCTCGGTCAGGAGTTCATCTTCATGCGATGCATAACCCTTAACAGTCGAAACGAGGTTCGGGATCAGGTCGGCTCTTCGCTGGTACTGGCTCTCCACCTGCGCCCATGAACTGTCAACCTCCTCCTCAGAACTCACAAAACCGTTGTACATCGAGAGGAACCAGCCGCCAGTGAGCAGTGCGACCACCGCGACTGCGGCGACAACGATAAGTGCCGTATTCCTGGAACTCAATTCAAATCACCTCAAATTTATCAACAATCTCTCCGATATCAGATAGTACCTTAATTATGTCTCTTATGTACTGCTCCTTATCCTTCTTAAATTTGGCATTGCTGCGCCGTATATCATAGATCTCTCTTAATACGTCAGTATCGACATCATAAGCATCCGAGACTGCCCCCCACATATTACCAGGGCTGCTGGCAGGCAAGTCCTTCAGATACAGGAGCGCTCCAATGATCGGCGCAAGTACGGGAACCGCCGCAAGCGCGAGCCTCTCGAGATCCTTACCCTTGAACCGGAGATACTCCCCGCGGATGTGGAGCAGCTTTGATCGGAACTCAAACTCAAGCTGGTGTCGCAGGTGCGCCTTTGATATTACAAGGTCATGCAGGAGGTCTTCACCATCGAGTATCTTGTGGTGCTGCTTGATGTTTAAAAATTCGATGGGGAATACATCGGCACCGTCGAGGAGTTCCTCTCTTGTCAGGAGAAGCGGTATCTCCCTGATCCCTTTGAGTTTATGCAGTGTATCAAAGTCGATACTATTACAGACCGCAAGGAGTGGCATCTCATCACCAGTCCGGTATTGCGCAAGTGTAACCAGATTGTCTCCCAGAATCGTCTTTATTTTTTCCGCATCTGTCTTTGTTGCCATATTATCACCATATCACCGATAATCATCCAATGATCCTCAAACACCGATCTGTGATCTGTTGCATCACCTCACCAACCGCCACCGAATCCGCCACCTCCGGACATGCCGCCTCCAAATCCACCGAAG
>JAGGRW010000098.1 GCA_021159385.1 Methanosarcinales archaeon | reverse complement strand
CTTTCCTCGAATACGTTGTTAGTTTTTTATTAAGCTAAAAGCTTATCCCCCAAATACTTTAGCCAAATGATGTTTATGCGATGTCTTTATCTGATAACCATTGAGAAACCCCGCCTCAAATAGACTCTTCGCAGCATCGAGACTCTCTTTCGCCTCGTCGAGAATCGGTTTGATGTCTTTCAGGGTTTTATTTATCATGATGCTACCATTCTACCGAACCAATCCGGGCGCATAAGCGACGGGCGCTTCACGTGCGATTGCGGACTGCTTCGGCAATTGCATCGCTTGTCACTGCGTAACGCCACTTCAATGATCGCCTCATAAGCCATGCCGCTCTCAACCTGTTCCAGCACGTCCGCGACCCGGATGCGTGTGCCGCGAAATGTCGGTTCGCAATGGCAGATGACGGGGTCGGCTACGATGTATTGGACTGAGGTTTTTGTTTCCATCGTTACGGTTTCCATTGTTTTTCACCTTGATTTGATACTCTTCGTTTGGTTGAGATTTAGAATTGAGGAATGTCTTCTGAAATCGGGTGCACCCCTTTAAGGCGAATTCCGTTCCAACACGATTGGTTCTCAACCGAAACCACGCGATGGAGCGACTTCACGGTCCAACCCCGCGATTGCGGAACCAATAAGAGTGAGTGCGGGGATCGAATATATTGTGAAACGCACGAACCGATTGCACACCGTAGGAGTTGCGATCCTGATCGTCGCGGTCGCCATATCATGCACCGGCTGCGCAGACAAGCCCGATTGGCGTGTGACCGACGACGGGATTCTGGAGTACAACAAACCCGCGCCCGGCTCTGACTACCGGCTGCGAACGCTTGAGGAGACGGACAATTACACGCTCTGCGAGGTCACCTATGAGAGCAGGGGCGCTGTGATCGAGGGGCTAATCCGAATGCCGAAGACCGCCGCAGGCAAAGGAAAATCGGTTCCGGGCGTGGTATTGCTGCCGGGCGCAACAGTCACAAAGGAGGGGGAGCAGGGGCTTGCCAGATACCTCGAGAGCATCGGCTATGCAAGCATCACTATCGACCAGCGCAATCTCGGGGGCATCGATATGGAGGCTGATCTTGAGATGTTTCTGGGCGGTGTTGAGCCGATCGAGCACAGGATGGTTTATGACGCGCTCTTTGCAGCAGAGGTTCTGCGAAAGCAGCCCAATGTCGATCCTGACAGGATTGCATACCTCGGCGAGAGCAACGGCGGCAGATTTGCGATCATCGCTTATGCGCTTGATTCCGACGCGCTGGGCGTGGTTGCAATTAGCACATGCGGCTACGGGATCGATGCTGCGGTCGCAGCAGGCAGGATTCGTGATCCGGAGGCGATCCGGTTTTATAGATCGATCGATCCGGACACGTATCTAAGTTCGATTCGTCCGCACCACCGCCCCGGGAAGTTCGTGATGATCCACTCGCTGAACGACCCGATCATCGGCTACGAGAATGCGCAAGCGACATATATTGCGGCCGGTTGGCGAAAGTCGCTGCACACGATCGAGACTGAGGGGCACGGGTACTCTGCCGAGATGAACCCGTTTCTGGAGAGCGAGCTTGCCGAGATATTCTCCTGAAGTCCTGTACTTGTCAACACCACACGAGTCACGCGAACTCACGCGAGTCGGTGGTCATGGAAAGCCCACCTACTTCTGTCACTTTCCGGCTGATCCGGATCGCCAAAGATAGGAACGTCATTACCCATAAAATCAAATAATATGGGAAACGAGATTCGCATACAGGTGAAATGTGGTGCCGTTGCGACTGTGGATGGTATGCGGGTGATATTTGTGCCGCTGTGGAGGTGGCTGCTGCAGGAAGGAAGCGATCTTCGGTATCAGGGAAAATGAGGGACGACCGCAAACACCAGTTACACCTGCTAACGCCCGCTAATGCACACTCAATTCCTCAATAGTACAGGGCCTGCACATCGCGCTTTCGCATTCGGTTTGGCTGCGCCGACGTTCTGCATGCGATCGGTCAGAAGCATCATCGTACACCGGTCATGCGGAGTTCTCCTCGTTCCATACCGGATGGATCAAAACTCATCATATGTAAAACTCCCGCCCAAACTTGAGCGCAATTTAAGTTTTTGCGGTGAACCAACCACTCACGCCTCCGCGAGCCCCTCCACAACCCCTGCCAGAAACTCACCCATCTTCTTCTCGCTCAGATTCGGAAGCGACTGGTCAGCGTTCGGCTGATGCCCGTCCACAATCGTTGCTTTTCACAGGACCTGCTTCACAACCACCGCACCATCAGCGGGCCGGCGCGCCAAGCACAGCTTTTATGATGCCGTTTACCGCCTCCGCGCTGGGCGCATCCCAGTCGCAGATGCCCCTGTCGTTCTCGTCAACAAATGTCCAAATGTCAGGTCAACTGCGATCCGATCTTTCTCAGAGATTCTCTTGCCAGCGCGATACCCAGTTTTGCAGGGTCGGTTTCAGTTTCAAAGAGCCGCTCTTCTAAAGATTTTGGGAAAAACCTCTCCTCAAATTCCTTCATCGAACGATATACATGCTCTTTTTCATTATTCTTTTTCATGATCAGCCTCCCTATAATAATTAGAAAAGAAATGGGGGTTTAATTCGGGCGTAAAGTAATGCTTTCTCTTGATCCAAACAAACCCGTCGCCTTTCGAAATTATTGCAACATCGATAGGTCCACCAACTGTTTCAGCACCCATTGTGATTTTTCGCTTGAATGAAGTCAGGTGCACAAAAGATTCTGCCATTGCCGCAAGTTCATCCTTCGGAAGCACAGCCACCATATCCATAATGGGATTTACGTGATATTGCCGTCTATAGTTGTCCCCCCACTCTTGATAGTCCTTGAATAATCCATTGCTTTCTTGTTTCAGGTTTTCTCTAATATCCTTCCTTTCACTCTCGCTTAAGTTTGGGATTCGCTTAACAATAACGTCGGGGTATTTATCAAATATCTTAGATAAATAGTTTCTAGTATATTCACTGTAAACAGGATCAATACCATTCATGAATGCCTTTACCATCTCATTTTGAGCGAAAGCGGAAATTGATGCGCGATTGTCGGAGCGGATATCAATACCAGAATCTTCAATATATTTCAATCTGTCATTGACTATCCCATCTAATAAAAACGATTTGAGGCATGGAAATACATCCTTTTCTCCAAAGCCAGCGATTACAACCCCTGACAACGAAGGCGGAAAGCGGTTTTTTGAAAATGTGCTTGCGCTTATCTCGTTCAATTGTTCCGAAGATTTCTTGGATATCGGCAATTCCCCAAACATTTCATTTTTTACCTCATCGATAATAGATCCATATTTATTTATAATATCTTTGATATGTGTTTTTGGGATTGACGGCAGCAGATCAGATGTATTCCATAGGTCATGATGTCGCTCTATAACCTCATATGTTATTCGCTCAATCTGGCTGTCTTCGATCCGCCCGTCATCATCGATGGTCGATCGCACTTCCTCAAAAATTTCTTTCTTGATCTGGTAAAAATAGCGGAAGATAGTACCACGTAAATACGATTCCTGTTCAGAGTCTGAAAACAGTGGGGTACCGTTGTCTAAGAAATCTATAAAATTATCAGTATATTCTTCCAATGTATTAAATTTCTGCTTTCCCAATTTACTTCTATAAATCTTGATGATTGTTTCCCAAGGAATGCCCATAAAAGTAACACTTCCATAGATCATTATACCAACAGGATGATATTTAGATAAAGTAAAAAGTTTATTTGCTGAATTATATATCTTCTTGTCTTCCTGCTGCTCAATTGTAACTGCGCTGTCAGTTGCAAGCGCAACTGCCGTTTTATTCATAATCCGCGGTCATGGTCACCCTCGATGTTCCATAGGGGGTTATAGTTTTCGCCCAAACTTAAGCGTAATTCAAGTATACATGCAGCCCGTGCGAATATCTGATCAATCGGCAAGCTCGCCCATAACCTCCGCGAGAAACTCACCCATCTTCTTCTCGCTCAGATTCGGAAGCGACTGGTCAGCGTTCGGCTGATGCCCCTTTGTCAGCGAGATCGTCTTGATGTGCGGCGCAAAGTGCTTGAGTGTCGAGAGCATCTGCGCTTCCATGTAGTACAGAACGTCCACAAAGATCGCAAGATCGTGCTGCCCCTCGCCTCGAATCCCGCCCCATTCCGGACTCTTCAGAAGATTCGTGATCTCGATTGCGCCCAGCACCCGATCGGGAGTAATTCCCTGCTCTATAATCGTTCCTGCAACGTGTGCCGTTGCAACGACCGGGATATTCTGCTCCTTTGCTATATCGAGCGCCCAGTCGAGATTTGTTAGCTCGCTTCCGACGATGAGAACAGGGCGCTCTGCCCTTTTTATTGCCGCAGCAACGGTTGCAGGTGTCCCGACTTTCCCGAGATGCGGACCCGGAACGTTTGCACACTGATATGCTCGTGTCATCGTTAGACCCCCTCCTCAGGCACAATCCTGCTCGGCTCGCCAATTGCCTTTCTTGGTTCCCAGCCGACTTCTTCCAGATACTCCATAATCTCAGCCTTGATCGTGATCGGGATGTCACGTTCATTTCGGACGAATAGATGCAGGTCAGGCGGGAGCGTTCCCATATATTTCTTGTGCAGATCCACGTAGTTTGAGAGTTTGATCTGTCTCCCTTTTGCATTGTCGCTCGGTCGGATGCAGAACTTCGCAATCATAACAATCGCCTCTTCCATCGTCTCTGCCGGGTACATCAGGTGTTCAGGCGCGGGTTCGCCGGGAGCGACCTCGCCTGTCCGTTTGTCGTAGAGTTCCCACTCGCTTAACTCCTTGTTGCTGATGTACGCCCGCCTGTACTTTGATCCGTGCGGACCAAGAATTACAGGGACGCCCCACCTGTTAGTGCCTGTGCCTATGGATGCCGCTTTCTGGCTCATCGCACCCCACGCGACACCACATGCGCCGACCTTGTTCAGGATATAGTCAGCGATCTCCTCAAAGTTTCCACGGAGCGGTAGGCGGGCAAAGATCGCCGCGACCTTGATTGCGGCGCCGATGATGTGCGCGTTTGCAACGCACGAGCCGATGTTGACAACTCCTCCTGCATCAAAGGATCCGGGATATTTTTCGTAGAGCGTCTGTCCGTCCTCGCACCGGTACATCGCCATCGCCATCGCAGAGCAGCCTGTTGCGACCACGATGTATTTTCGTTGTGCAAACTCCTCAGCGATCTTTGCGACCTCGACCTCTCCGTTCGGGAAGTTGCTACACCCGACAAGCGCAACGATTCCGGGAATCTCTCCAAGCACAAGCGGGGCTCCTACCTTCCTGATCTCAGTGTCAAGAACAGGTCCTCTTCCAGCCCGCATCGTGTACGTCTCGCCAAATGCAATCTCCTGAGCGGACTTAAGAATCATGCTGATGATCGGAAGCTCTTTCTTGCACTCGGATTCGCACCTGCCGCAACTCATGCACGGGCTGAAGAGGTTAGACAGTTTGGAAAAATCACCCTCCGTTGCAGCGGCAACAGCGTCGCGGACCGGAAGGCTGTTCGGACATGCCCGGTCGCACCAGCCGCATTTGATGCACTCCTCTGCAAGCTTCTGCACTTCATCAAGTTCTGGCAGGTGATTGAGCTTGTCCCTCTTCGGTTTGATCCCAAGAGCGGTCTTTGTGATCACCTTAGCCGCTATGAGCGGGTCTGAGATCAAAACACCGGGCGCGCCGTTCAGAAGGTCGTCTACGACCTTGTCGGGATCGCGATTCGTAACATCCGGAAGGTTGTAGCATATTTTATCAGTTGTGAGGATCAGCGGCGCTCCGGTCTTCTGAGCCTCCTCCAGAAGATCTGTTCTGACGCACTGCTCATCTAAAACGAGCACATCAGCAATTCCTGATCGCACAAAGAACTGTTGCATCGAGAGCGGTCCCACGACCTTTACCGATGCGCTGTACCTGCTCGTCTCAATTGCGGTACAGCATATTCCGCAGACCTCAATCTTGTCTGAAAGATCGCGTTCCTCGATGTAATCGATCGTCGCAACGCTCACAGCCGGGTAATGCCCGATGAAGACGATGACCGGCTTTGTCCGGTCAACCGCGCCGAACCCAAAATCGATGAGCGCAGCATCAGGGTCGCCCCTCGGGAAGTCGAATCCTACGATCTGCGCAATGTCGGCGACCTCCTTTGCGAGGTTGTCGATCATCGAGATGTGCAGCGCCTTTGACTCAAAATCGATGAAGGAACCTTCCTGGCCCGTGTGTGTGGACGAGAGCGCGTGTACAAGCTGCTGGTTCACGTAATCGAGGATCTCCTCGAGGTCGCCAAGCGTCTTTGGTATCACGCCAACGACGGTTCTGATGATCGGAGCCTCGACATCGATGTAGGGTCCCATATCGATCGGGTGATCCCTGCCGTGCCACCTGATCAGTTCGTGCAGTACGTGATTCGCGTGCCCCGCATGCGCTGACGTCCCGATGCAACATGCAATGAGAACCATTCGTGCCTGCTGCGCCTCGATACCGATTCCGCATGCACCCTTACGGTTCCCTGTGAGATCGCACTTTCCGTACGTGCAGAGACAGCACATGTCACAAATCGGCGCGTAAAATGGCGGGAAGTCCTTTAACAGGCGGTGGTCCCAATTTCGAAGCGAGAGAATTCCGGGTTTTGGCGTGGGGCCCATCGGCTCCCATTCCTGCTCTGTGAGTTCCTCCTCGGTGGTGATTTTGCCGATGTTGATCACCACATTCTCCATACCATCGATTTTGAAGCGTCCGTCTTTGATCATAGTCATCAGTCCTCGTCCGAGTTCTTTGATAGGGGTGGTTTATGAGATAAATACGTTTGTGTCGGTTTTCGGGAAAGTTAGTTCGCAGCAACGTACCAAAGATTTATTTACGATTGCATTATTAATAAGTATGGAGTGGTTTGATGGACGCAATGTATATAATCTTCATCGCCTTTGTCGCAATTTCGCTCATCGCGGGGATTCTCGCCATGTTCCTGTGGGTCATGGTCTACCAGAACGTGCAGAAAGGTTCGATCGCGTGGCTGCTGCTCGCGTTGACCGCGGTCTTCCTGATCACGACCACAATATTTCCCACGATATTGATCCAGTATTCCGGGGATGAGGCTGCGACGAATGCGATGCTTATGTTTCTCGCATTCTGGAGCGTTGTTTACACAAGCACTTTTGCAGGCGCTGGTTTTTTGATATACCGGGCGTTTAAAACCATTCCGAAAGAGTATATCGGCGAATTTCTCGTTGAAGGGATGGTATGGTCAGTCCCGGAGGCTGATGAGCTAAGTCACCTCTTTGGCAAGTCCGTTCTGGTCGAATACACGCCGGAGAGCCGATATGAGGACGCTGTGATCGAGATTACGCTCCGGATATTTGGCGAATGCAGAAACGCTATTTTGATCTCGAATGAGCCAAGAATATCAGAGTACAAAAGCAAATTGCATGATTTAGTGGATATCGGCGCGATGAAATTTATAGAGATCTCCGCGACTGCTGAAGAGATTGTGGAACGCAAAGGAATCGTCACTCTGCCGCTGAACCGGGTCGAGCAGTTCTCTGACCTTTTTCTACAGATGCACGAGGGGATCTGGATCATATTTGAGCCAGTGAGCCACTTAATCTCCGAGCACGGAGTTGACAGGGCGTACGATATCGTCTCGAAGTCTGTTGAGCTGTTTTCGCACAAACAGTTCAATGTCATTGCGCTGATCAACAGGGACGCGCATGACCGGAGTGTGATAAGCAAGTTTGAAGGGCTCTTCCTCAATCAGGCAGATCTCACCACCGATAAGATTCGGGTGCGGAAGGGTGGACAGGAAGAGTACATCCGGATGATTGCGGGCGAGCAGTTCTTTATTCATGGAGACGGTGGCGCCCGCGTCACAAGAGATTGAGCGGCTTGAGTGTGAAACACGGGTGCTGGATTGTTGTGATGTATGGACAATAAAATCAACAGCAGCACGCCTGATCTCGTATCCATCGCGCCGCCCCCGCTTGCTCATTGGGGTGCCGATGGCTTGATGCACTCATAGATGAAAACTTTCTGTCGGATTCTCACACTGCCCGAAGTAATCACCGTAAATGACCTCAAAAACCCAATCTCCGTGATCTTTGATATCGGCAGCGATGATCTCTACTTTGATCGCGGGTGATAATCCGGCAATGCGGATAAGAACGATACCACGTGCGACTTCGTCCTGACGAAACACGAGTTCTCCGAAGTCCTTGTCTGCCGTTAACAGTATCACCCCCTCAGCAGTTCCCGTTGTGTCTGTAAACACATACGGACAAAGGGTCGATTCTTTATACTTGTCCGGCAGAGTGGGAGTCACAAAATTTACAAAAGCAGTGAAGGGAGGAGAGTAACAGTACTATATCACTCAAAAAAGGTTCTCCACCCGAAGGTCTTAAGAAGCATTCTTATAGATGCAGATTTGACGGTAGAACAGTTTAAAGAACTGATGAGGTAGATGGTGGATATATGAAATATCCAAACCCCACATCTAACAGATTTGCACCATCTTTTGTGTTTTTACCGCCTGAAGAATCTGACCTGAACGAATTAGAGTGGCTTCGAGCAGCAGCCAAACACCAACCAATCTACTGGAAACAGACCTGATACTAAATTCAGGGCATGCAAACTTCGCCATGAGGGTTACAAGTGACATCCACGCTCCGGCTGCACCGTCTGATGACGGTCACGACTGTAAGAAGTGTAGATGAAAAGAGCTGAACAACAAGAGGGAT
>JAGGRW010000084.1 GCA_021159385.1 Methanosarcinales archaeon | reverse complement strand
CATCATCCAGCGGTTTTGTGATAATGTCGCCGCTGCTCGAGTTGAAACGAACCGATCCTCGCTCGATGAGTGGGTTTCCGAATTCGTCAGTGACCTCGCCGGTCACCTTCGATGTGTCGATGCCATTCGCGGAGATGTTCTCAGGATTCGCACTCATGAAGAGGAACGTCGGTTCACCAGCAATCCCGACGATCGCCCCGCTGACCTGCACCATATTATTATCCTCGTTGGTGGTGTTCACGGTGATGAGATTGTTTCCCGCGCACTTGTCGATCAGTGCGATTGCTGTTGTTGTGCCCGATTCGTTGGTGGTGTTTGATTTCGGGGTGATGTTTGCACTGTCGTATGTGCTACTCGGAGGTGGAGTGATCGAGAAGTTCAGCGTCACATTTGGCATCACCCGCCATTTGTTCTCATCATCACTGAATTCCCATATCGTCTTATCGTAGACGGTTGCCGTGATCAGATGCGTGGTGTTCACTGTTCCGGAAAAGCTGTGGGCGAGCACGATCCTCGATACCGGTCCACGCACAAACGTCACATTGACCGACACGTTCGCGGCATTCGGCGCCTGCGCGGTCACATTCGCAGTCCCGAGATCCCATGAACTCAGGTTCACGACAGCGATTCCCGAGGCGTTGGTACAGTTATAGCTGGCATGGAGAGTCCCGAGAGTCGCAGTGAAGTTGACGCGCGTATCGTTGACCGGATGACCGGTCGCATTCGTGAGATTTACCATGATCTGTACGGTCCGGTTGTCAGCAAACGTGACGTTTGTTCCCTCGGCGATCGTCATGTTATCTGCCGAAGCGATCCCCATCGACAGCATCGCAAGGATTCCAATAATTAGTAATAACCTCATCTCGAACACCACATTATTATGATTATGACCATCGTCTGATATAAGCCTTTCGGCGGGTCCTCGGAGAGTTTTTAATTTTTTTTCTGGTCGGTTGAAGAACATGACGCCAACCCGGCAAACATCGGTGTGGGCAAACATCGGTGTGATTGGATTAGTGGAACCAGTGAAATCTGTGTTAATTCATGGCTAAAATTTTTATTAGCCGCAGATGGACACGGATTCCACAGATTAACGATGTGAACGGCTTTGCAGATTGATATTGCCACACTTTGGTAGTTGTGCTTACTCGAGACAATCCGGCGTTTCTGGAAAGTAATGAAAACCCCCATGACCCAACAGGACACCCATGAGCATGAAAATGCGGCTCGGGTGCCTTAAGCCCCGTCACCCCCCTATATGCACGAGACGGGCAACATAGGTCGATTTATTTCTGGCGGTTTATTCGTCGATATAGGGCTGAATTATTTTAAGCTGCTGCAAATACCCCCCTCCTCCGAGGGTAGTGCACACTATGAATTTTTATTTTTGCAGTATTGAGTATTTAGATGCGGAAACTGGACTTTTAAGCAGACTTGGTTGTATTTGAAGTGTTAATCGCCCACGATTTCCCAGGGTTATCTTGATGGCATAGGTATTTTCGGAGCAAACGACTTTTCCACAAAAAAATCAAGTAAAAAAATAAAAATAAGGACGATCATCAAATGATGTCGATGATCGAACCCTTATTTCTGGCGTATCCCGGCCCAGGTGCAACAGGCATAGCTTGCGGCGCCCCCATCTTCGCGTATTCCGATGCCGAATGGACCGGTACGCGCTGCTGCTGTTCTCGCGCTGATCCGAGTAGCTGAGCAGATTCGACACCGGTCATGATCGCCATCACGCGCACCGTTCCCTCGTACTCCTCCTCGATGCGCGCTCCCCAGATCACATTTGAATGCGGACTGAGTTCATAAGTGAGCGAGCTTGCAATCTCTTCTGCTTCCATCAGGCTGAGGTCAGGACCGCCTGTGATGTGTACGAGGCAGCCTGTAGCGCCGCGGTAATCCACGTCCAGGAGCGGGTGGTTGAGTGCCGAACGAACCACGTCGTCTGCCTTGTCACGCGTCTTCGACTCGCCGAAGAGCATCACCGCAACCCCGCCGCAGTTCATAACCGTCTTGACGTCTGCATAGTCGAGATTGATCAGCGATGGCTTGGTGATCGTGTCTGATATGCCCTTGACAGTCTCGGAGATCAGTTGATCCATCACCGAGAACGCCTGTGTCATCGGCAGGTTCGGAACATAATCAAGGAGTCGGTTGTTGTCGAGAACGATCACGGTGTGCGCCGTATCGCTCAACTCCTGAAGTCCCTTCTCCGCCTTGATGACGCGGGCGCGCTCCACATGAAACGGTGTTGAGACCATCCCGATCACGATCGCGCCACTCTCTCGCGCAATATTGGCGACTACGGGCGCAACACCTGTGCCTGTGCCCCCACCCATGCCTGCGGTAACAAAGACCAGATCCGCTTCCTCGAAGACCTCGCCAAGCGTTCCGCGTGCAAGTTCCGCCGCGCGCTTCCCAACCTCAGGGTCTCCGCCTGCGCCGAGACCGCGTGTTATCGATTTGCCGACGAGAATCTTCTTGTCAGCCCTGCATATCTCCAGATCCTGCTTATCAGTATTGATCGCAATAATCTCCACATCATCGATACCGATGTCGTGCATCCGGCTCGATGTGTTGTTGCCTGCGCCTCCGCAACCCGCAATCAATATGCGCGGGTTTTCAAGGTACTCGCACACATCGCCGATATCTTCCGCATTCGCAGCATTCTGTCGATACAGTTTTTCCTTTTCGGAATTCTTGAGTGCTTCCTGTATTACTGAATCCATGGTTCCATCCCCTCATGAATTTCATGAGTTATGTGGCAGCCAGTAACGAACAGCCACTTACAATATTATTGATGTCGATCACATATATAGTTATGGATGAACGCGGCAGTTAGACTGCGTATGGTGGAACATCACGAATTCTCATAACTTAATGACCCCTGACGGGTTCTCAAGACTCAGTAAGAGGAGAAGATAATCCTTGAGATGCCTCGTTATCAGGAAATTGTGCCTGACATGCTCCCTGCCATTCTCGCCGATGGTTTTTGCGAGTTCCGGATTCTTCAAAAGATTTGCGATCTTGTACGCCGCGCCCTCGACCGAGTGAATGAGGTATCCTGTGACGCCGTTTATGATCTGCAGCGGGATTCCGCCGGTTGCACCTCCGATTACAGGCTTTCCTTTCCAGAGTCCTTCCGACACGACCAGTCCGAATCCTTCTTTCAGCGACTTCTGCATGATGACAGTCGATGCACGCTGGAATGCGTTGATCTCGATGTCTGTGAACGGCGGGGAGCCGAGCAGCACATGAATGTCCTCGTCACCTTCGGCTTTCTTCATAACCTCGTGGTAGACGCCTAGCCCTTCCGGGTCGTCTGCTGCGACCCCGCCTGCAAGGAGCAACTGGCAGTCCATCCGAGTCTTCACCAGTTTGTACGCATCGATGACTCCGGGAAGGTCTTTTAACCGATCAAATCTGGAAATCTGCGTTATGATCGGTTTATCCTGGACGATCTCGTATTTGTCGAGGACTGTGTCGATCTGACCCTGCGAGAGTTCGATGTTCTTGTCGCTCAACGGATCGATCGATGGCGGTATAAGAAACTGCCTGATGTTAAGCTCCGGTCTTGAGAACATCGGTGTGGAGAAGATCGATGCATCGTATTTTGAGATGGATTCCTTGAGAAAGCTCCACAGAAGCGGGTCCGGGTTCGAGACATCGATGTGACACCTCCACACCCATTTCCCTCTCCGCTTCATGTCGATCATGGCTGCTGGCTGGGGGTCGTGCATGATCACGAAATCACCATCGAGCGTCACTTCCTCGGAATTGATCTTGTTCCAGCGCAGATACGTCTCGAACATGCTTTTCCGTCTCTTCAACTCCTCGATCTGCAATTCGATGCCATCCACAACATTTACGGATTCGTGGTCTACAAGAACTGCGATGGCATCCTCAGCCCTGCCATGTATCGCGTTATGAAAGCTTTTTGTGATCGAAAAAAACTCGTCATCCCCACGTATCACTTTCCATTCGGTTTCAACCCCTATCCCTTTGAACAACGGGACTAAACTGTTCAGAATTTCTGCAACGCCTCCGCCGGTGTACGTGGCGTTGACATGCTGAACCGTGCCCGGGATCTTCTCCCCGAGTGACTCAAGGTCTTCGAGAAGGCATCTCCCAACGATGTCCTCGTAATCCCAGACCGATCTCGTATTATTCATAGTCATAAGTGCTCCCAGAGGTATTCCTCTACCATCCTCACGATCTCAGTTCTCATGGCTTCCATGCTCGCAAACCCGTACGGATAGAGATTATTCAACTTTTCCATCAGTTCATGGCTGTCGTTCTCAAATAGCCAGTCCGACCATTTTTTGTAATGTTCCCCGTCAAGCAGTCTGCTTGCGATGAAATAGTAAAAGATCGTCTCCAGATCGATCTCTTTTAATATTACGAGCATCTCTTTTATGTTCGATGCCACGTATCTCGTCGGAAAGATGACGCTTATGCATCTGATGAAGTAAAACTCCTGACCGGGCCCTGCTTTGCTGCTCACCTCGTCATGCGTTGCCAGATAGTCCTCAATTACGCGTATAATCTCCTGCCTCACCATCTCCAGATTGTGGAGTCTGCGCAGATCAAGGTTCGCGAGTCGCTCGGCAAGCGCGGGTTCGTGCAGCACATCCGCGATCCAGTACGCGAAATCGTTCGGATACTCAAGTGGAAGGAGATGGTAGTCGAGCAGTGCGTGGTAGATATGATCGAAGATCGCGCTCTCGTCGATCTCCTTTATACCTGCAAGAAACTCGTGGATGTCCTTCGCCTTCTTCCCGGTAAGCTCGGAGTGGTATCGCGCCTTGTAGAATCTGAAATCTGTTGGATCTGCCAAATCTGTCATAGTTCTCCCTTTTTAGTGTTTGAATCCCGTTATGACATCACTAAATATATCCCATATTGAGTTTATGGCTTCTTCTATATAACATTGCCTGGCAGTCTCATAGCCACGCTCCCCGATCTCTTCCCCCCCATGATTTGCCAGTATGGCGTTGATATTCTCTGCCAGTTGATCGGCGTTCCCGGACTCGAACGTGTATCCATTGATGCCATCCATAACAAGCTCCGAGACCCCTGCGCCATCACTCACAACGACAGGTTTCCTGTACATCCACGCCTCGATAACGACGAGACCGAAGCCCTCTGTTCTGGACGGGAACGCGACCAGATCGCACCTGGCGTATGCGGCTTTCAGGAGGTCGTCCGGCATAAATCCTGTAAATATGATCCGATCCGCAACTCCGCAATCATGCGCAAGTTTTTTCAGGTATTTGCCCCAGAGGGCTCCCTTCGGGTGCGCAAGACCGCCCTTTTCGCTGCTCGTGAAACTGCCGTTTCCAACGAGCATCAACTTCGCATCAGGCACCTTTGTTAGCGCCTTTATTGCGAGGTCCTGCCCCTTTATCTGATCCATCCGCGCGACAACCAGAATGAGCGTGTCATCGTCCGCAATCCCGAATCGATCGCAGAACTCGTCAACCTCCGGTGCTGGCGGATCGGTCCATTCGTGCTGGTTGATGTACGGATATGTCTGGTACGCCCTGCCGTGATAGCCAGCTCGTATCAGCCCCTCGAGGTCTCGCTTGCAACTGACAACGACTCCGTCGAAGGACTCGATGCACCTGACGATGAACCGCCTCAGGTAATTAGGGGCGTGATCCAGATTGAACGGGATATGCCATCTGAAGACCGTTGGCGCTGCAAGACCGATCATGTTTCCGGTCAAGAGCTGCTGGAAGTCGTGGATGTAAAAGATATCCATCGGAAGCAGTTCAAACATCTTCTCCGCACAGAGCCAGTTGTATCGCGCATAAGACGCAAACTCAGCCGTCCCTATCGGCTTTCGCTCGATGTTGTGAATCTCTGCCCATATCCGCTCCTTGAATCTGGAATACGGCGCGATGTACCTGTGCTCGAGCGTGAGATTGTGAATGAGGATCTTGTCAACGACTACGCGCTCGGGACCTATCGTGTTCAACGATAGCCAGTGTGCATCCGACACGAGTCCCTTTTCAATCATCAGCTTCTGGAGCGGATAAACCATCTTCGGAACGCCGCCCGGCGCGAACTCGTAATCCTCCCCCTCTTCAAGGCATTTGAACGGCACAGGATCAGGGAGCGTGCCGTATTTGTCAAGCAACTCGACGTAATGAAGTTTGAATCGTAACAGTGGTGTCTGCGTGACTACACAAATTTTTGGTCCGTTCATATCGTTGCGTACTCCTTCGCAGCATCTTCGGTCGATGACTGCTCTTCCCTCATTGATACGAAGAGGCAATAAAGATTGCCATGCAGGAGTGCGCAAAAACCAAAAAAATCTCGCTATCGTCTCCTCTGCATCCACCACAGACCGAGCAGGGCAACCTCTATCATGACGAGAGCGGGCAGGAACCACGGGTGCGCATAGATCGGTCTCGTAGAGATACGAACGACCGTCGCATACTCAAAGGTGGTGCGACTGCCGTTTAAGAACTTGCGCGTTGCGCTCACACCGGTTATCGTGACCCGGTCAGAGAGAGTTGCAATCTCCGCATCACCGATTCCCACAATCGATTCCATCTCCATCGCAAGAGGGATTACGATCACCCGACTGGTGACTGCCGGATGTCCCTGGATCCAGAGACTGTGCCTGTTTCGGCTCATAAGTTCTCTTACGGCTGTGCATGGACTTGACCGGAAGTGTGCCACATCAGCCGAAGAGCGGTCGAGTGGTGTTGCAATCTCATATTCCAGCGTGCTGTTTATGAGGTAGCTGCCAGCAACTTCCGCCACCTCGCAATCGACCTCCCGGACTGAAATGAGCGAGGGGTCGTCGTCGATCACGATGTACGAGGTGCCCCACGCGAGAAGGTTCTCCTCTGCCTGCTCTACGTATGCGGAATAGTCGCCCGCGATATCCCTTTTGACGATTGCAGCATCGTTTCCTGTGTACGTCTCTGTGATCTGTACACTGATTGCGTCCGCATGGATGTCGATAACGTCTGTGTAGGTCACGTCCGCTGCGGCGGTTCCTGACATGAGCAGTGGCAGTAGCAGTGCAAGTAGAAGGATAAACCGTGTTGTGAGTATCATGGGTATAGTCCGATATTCAGATATGTCCCAAACGATGACGGCGCAGTGAAATCGACCATCGTATTTGCGCCAGCCTCAGGCAGGATATTAATGGTGACCTCCTTTCTGGGATCAATAACAAGCCCTGACTCGCCGACCCGTGGGTCAGTGTTCTTGAGATCAGCCAGAGTCGTCGTGTCCGAACATGTGTCGCTCGGCGCAGTCAGGAGGATGAGTTTCACAAGATCGCCTTTGTTCATCACAGGATTGTCTATCGCAAACGAGTTGTCCTCATCCCTTATCTCCTCGGCGATGAAGAACATGTCAGCACGCATGAAGTACTTGCCAGAGTAATCGCCTGTGGTTGCTTTGGTTGCGTTGTACCCGAGGTGAACCGTTCCTGCGCTGGTCTCGTTCACGTACGTGGCACCGCTCCCTATTGTCGCGTCCGGGTACGGCACCTGTATCTTTGTGAGACTGTCTACAAGCAGCCTGTATGTTGTGAGGCGATCTGACGAACTGCTTGAAAAGTTGCCATCGGTCGTGTTCGTCGCGTTGGTGTCGAGTGTTCCCTCGATGTACCTGAAGTCGAGCACGCTGTCTCCATCAGTTATCGTAATCACAACCTGATTCAGATCGACTGGCTCGCTTCCGACCTTAAGAGAGCACCGAATAGTGAGCTGGTCGATCGTGTCAGAGAATGTGTCATCATCGATAGACGACGAGTTCGTGCCGCTGCGTTGTCCTTCCACTGATTCGATGTCGAGGTTTGAGGAGACCTCCTTTGTCGCCTCCTTTCCTGTGCTCTGCGCCTTCTGCTGCAAAACTCCTGACGTCTGAATCAGAACAGATGCGGCAACTGCTGCAATCATGACCATTGCGATAAAAATGATCAGGGTGCCGATACCCACCTGGGCACGGCAGTTCCTGATCGGTTTCATGGAGGAGGGCATGTCAACTATGGGTACAGGTCCACGCTCGCATGTGTTCCGAATGACGACGGTGTCACAAAGTCAACAGTGGTTCCTGCACCACCCTCCGGAATCATGCCGATCGTGACCGTGGTCCGTGGCAGGATGCTGAGGGATGCTTCGCCAAGGGTCTCGTTGTTTGCGGGATCCCTGGTCCAGCCTGAACTAATATCGGTGTCCAGGTCATTGGGTCCCACAAAGAGCATCGCCTTCACGAGGTCTCCTGTGTTCATCACAGGGTTGGCACCGGTGTATGACTTGTCCTCATCCCTGATCTCCTCGACGATGTAGAACTTGTCGCAGCGACCGAAATATGTGGAACTGCTTTTGTTTCCGATACGGGTGGTGTTGGAGGTGCCACTCTCCGAATAGATCACATTGCCATCAATATGTGCATCCGGATACGCCTTTATGAAGTAGTACAATGTCTCTTCACCATCACTGGTCCCATTCCGAACTTCCAGCCTGTAGTATGTGCCAACCTCGGTTGCACTGTTGTTGATCCTCGGAGCATCATCACCATCGGTCGTGTTGAGCTCGCCGTATATGTAGCGGAGATCGTTTGTCGTCGTACCATCGGTTATGGTGATAACGACCTGGTTCATGTCAACTGGCTCGCTTCCTACCTTGAGCGAGCAGCGCATATCCAGCCGGTAGATCTCGTCTGAGTATGTGTCCCAGTCGGATGCAGACGAATTGCTTCCGCCTCTCCAGCCCTCAACCGAGTCGATATCGAGGTTTGAGGAGACCTCCTTTGTTGCCTCCTTTCCCGTGGTCTGTGCCTTCTGCTGCAGGACTCCTGATGTCTGTATCAGAACAGCCGCTGCAACAGCAGCGA
>JAGGRW010000114.1 GCA_021159385.1 Methanosarcinales archaeon | reverse complement strand
GATAATCTCGGGTTCTTTCAGGCTGTAAGGGCCGGTCTTGCCAAGACTACCGCATCAACGGACAGACCACCGGAAGAACTGGATTCTGCGATCAGGCAGATTATATCAAAAGCCATCGTCTCGGATAAAGTTATAGACATCTTTGCTGCCGCAGGGCTCGAGAAGCCGGACATCTCGATACTTTCCGATGAATTTTTGGCAGAAGTCAAAGGAATGCCGCATAAGAATCTTGCGCTCGAACTCCTCAAAAAACTCCTCAATGACGAGATAAAGATACGATCAAGAACGAATCTGGTAGAGGGTAGGTCTTTTTCCGAGATGCTGGAAAAGACGATCAAACGATACCAGAATAAGAGTATAGAGACTGCCCAGGTCATTGAAGAACTGATTGAACTGGCAAAAGAGATGCGCGAAGCAAGACATAGAGGGGACAAACTGAATCTGAGCGAGGAGGAGCTTGCTTTTTACGATGCTCTCGAAGTGAATGATAGTGCGGTTGCGGTTCTGGGTGATGAGACGCTTCGAACGATCGCACGAGAGCTTGTCGATACGGTTCGCAACAATCTGACGATTGACTGGACGTTAAGGGAGAGTGTCCAAGCAAAGCTCAGAGTGATGGTCAAACGAATACTTCGGAAGTACGGGTATCCTCCTGACAAGCAGAAGAAGGCGACAGAGATCGTGCTGGAACAGGCAGCGCTGATATGCGATGATTGGACTGAAGCTTGAATCTTTCATACCAAACCGGGTGAAAACGCCCTCCGAGACTCGGGTTCCCTGCAACCCCGCCCGAAGGGCAGTTTTTGATCAACCTTTTGTGAAAAGGTTGTTTTGATCGAACTTCCGTGACCTACTTCGTCCGATGTGCCGGATGGTACTTCGCGATCATATCCCTGTCGATCCGCGTCAGTTGAGCCTCAGGAAGCTCCGCGAGCAGATTCCACCCAATCTCAAGCGTGGTCTCGATACTGCGATCCTCGTCTTTCCCCTGCCGCACAAACTGATCCTCAAACATGTCAGCAAACTCCAGGAACTTCCGGTCACGATCGGAGAGTGAGTCCTTCCCGACGATCGCAACAAGACCCCTGAGATCGTTTCCTTCGGCGTAAGCAGCGTACATCTGATCAGATACGGATTTGTGATCCTCTCTTGTCCTGCCCTCGCCTATTCCTGAGTTCATAAGCCTTGAAAGCGATGGCAGCACATTGATCGGCGGGTAAATCCCTTTTCTGTGCAGTTCTCGTGAGACTACGATCTGCCCCTCTGTGATGTACCCGCTCAGGTCAGGTATCGGGTGGGTGATGTCGTCTCCGGGCATCGATAGGATCGGAAACTGCGTGACAGACCCTTTCCTGCCTTTAATGACACCGGCACGTTCGTAGATCATCGAGAGATCCGTGTACATGTATCCTGGGTAGCCCCGCCGCCCCGGAACCTCCTCTCTTGCTGCGCCCATCTGCCGCAGAGCCTCTGCATAGTTCGTCATGTCAGTCAGAACCACGAGAACGTGCATGTCGTGCTCGTACGCGAGATACTCGGCTGCGGTGAGCGCAAGTCTCGGCGTTATCAGCCGCTCGACAGCAGGGTCGTCTGCGAGATTCAAGAAGATTACCGCCCTCTCGAGTGCGCCTGTCCGCTCGAAGTCACGCATAAACGTCTGCGCTTCCTCGTTTGTGATTCCCATTCCAGCGAAGACGACAGCAAACGCCTCCTCGCTTCCGAGCACCTTCGCCTGCCTTGCGATCTGAAGAGCGATCTCGTTGTGCGGAAGACCGGACCCCGAGAAGATCGGGAGTTTCTGCCCACGAACAAGTGTGTTCATGCCGTCGATTGTGGAGATTCCGGTCTGGATGAACTCTGCTGGCGGTTCTCGTGCGTACGGGTTCATCGCGGCGCCATTGATGTCGAGCCTATCTTCGGGAATGATTCTCGGACCTCCGTCGAGCGGATCTCCTGATCCCGAGAGGATTCGTCCGAGCAGGTCGATTGAGACCGGGAGTTTTATCGTTTCGCCTGTGAATCTGACGCCGCATTCCCGGTTCAAGCCGCCAGTGCCCTCGAAGACCTGAACCACGACGATGTCCTTTGACGTATCAAGAACCTGCCCGCGCTTCGTGGTTCCGTCCGCAAGCTTGATGTAGACAAGCTCGTTGTACCCGATCGGCTCGGTCTTCTCAACGAAGATCAGCGGTCCTGATATTTCAGTGATTGTTTTGTATTCCTTCATCCAAATCACCCCCTGATCTCCTCAAATTCCTTATCCATTGCAGAGAGAACCTTGTTCAGTTCCGCGTCGAACTCTTTCTCAAACTTGACCTTCGAGAGATCGTCTTTTGATTTCATGGAAGTGATCGCCTCAAGGTCTGCTCCGCCCTCAAGAGCGGTGATTGCAAGGTCAGAGTACTTCATAATCGCCTTCATCAATTTGTACTGCTTCTTCATCTCGCAGAACGTGTCAACATCGTGAAATGCGTTCTGCTGGAGGAAATACTCCCTGATCATGCGTGCAACCTCGAGTGTGAGCTGCTGATCCTCCGGAAGCGCGTCAGAACCAACTAGCTGGACGATCTCCTGGAGTTCTGACTCCTTCTGGAGAATCTCCATCGCTTCGCTACGCAGACGGGGCCATTCCGGTGATACGTTCTCTTCATACCATTCAGCGAGTGCGTCGGTGTAGAGGCTGTAGCTCTCAAGCCAGTTGATCGATGGGAAGTGCCTCCGCTGCGAGAGCTTCGAGTCGAGAGCCCAGAAGACCTTGACGATACGGAGCGTGTTCTGGGTAACAGGTTCCGAGAAGTCGCCACCGGGCGGGGAGACCGCACCGATTACAGTTACCGATCCATTCGTCCCTGATAGTGTCTCAACGCTTCCCGCACGCTCGTAGAACTCTGATAGCCGCGCGGCAAGGTACGCGGGATACCCTTCCTCGCCGGGCATCTCCTCAAGACGCGACGATATCTCACGCATCGCTTCAGCCCATCTCGATGTCGAGTCTGCCATGAGCGAGACGTCATAGCCCATGTCCCTGAAGTACTCGGCGATCGTGATTCCAGTGTAGACTGACGCCTCTCGTGCGGCAACAGGCATATTCGATGTGTTTGCGATCAGGACGGTCCGTTCCATCAGCGGCTTTCCGGTCTTCGGGTCCTCAAGCTCCGGAAACTCGTTCAAGACATCAGCCATCTCGTTTCCTCGCTCGCCGCACCCGATGTAGACTACAATCTCGGTATCGCTCCATTTCGCAAGCTGTTGCTGTGTTACTGTGTTGTGGTAGAGGGCTGGAACACCGCCTCCGATGAAGTTGCGCGTCTCCGGAACAACGACATCGTACACAGGCATATCCTCGTCGATCACATCGATTTCTGTGATTCGGTCGCAGAATACGTGCTTAAGCGTTGAATCGAAGGAAGCGACCGCGGGATTGTCGCTCTCCTTTGCAAGCGTCGCAAACATCTTCCTTGACATCACCTCTCCTGCGAGGTAGTTGTGGATTTCCAGACCTTCTCCTTTTAGTTTGGCATAAGAGAGGTCATCGTACACGCTCTTCAGAAACTCCTTTGTCATGGGCACAGGATCCTTGCTCGTCCAGTGATTGTGATCGCCAGAGACCAGCTCACCCAGCCTGAGCGCCTTTGCAGCCCGCTTGTCGGATAACCGTTCGTAAAACAACTTCATCTCCGAGCCTGATGTTATGAAGACCCTGCTGCGGCTTCCGTTCAGACTGGCTCTGTAGAGTATGCCGAGCCTTGTTAGCAGGTGGGATATTCCACTCGCCATCGCCCTGCTTGCGGTGGAAAACTCGATATCCTTTGTGACAGAGCCGTCGCCATTGAAGTAGCCTTCCAGAAATGCAGATACAACCATATCGTCTCCAGAGGTCACCTGTTCCGGAACATGGCAGTTTCGGGACTTCGTCCGCGTGGGCATGCCGAATACGTGGGATAACACCGTAACGAGCGCAACACTTGCAACGCTACTCGTTTTTACGGTATTTTCCACCGATTCACTCGTCTCCAGATTGAACAACTCTTTTGCGAGGGTTGAAAACCTCTCTCTGATACGGTCGTCGTTATTAAAGAAGCAGACCACCTTCTCTCCTTTGATCATGCCGTCCGAGAGGAGGAGTCCAAGGAATTCAGCCAGCCGCACATCCATTACTCTGGGAAGCGTTATTGGTTTGCTGTCCCGCTCTGCCTTGAGAGTGTCATAGTTGAGTTTCAGTTTCTCGACAAAATCAAGTGGCGGCGCATTCCGCTCGCAGTAGTTAATAAGCGTCCCGTACGACACGCCGAGCTTTGGGGCGACCTCTTTCTTTGGCGTTCCGAACGACTCTACCTTCTCCTTTATCCTCCGGTTTATGTCACTGTCCGCCACTCGCAACGGTAGAGTGGAGTAATTGATTGATTGATTCGAGTTTCCTGCCGCAAGCTTCCTTGGCATCGCAAGGTAATCGCCCTCTGCGAGATCGCCTGCAGGGGTCTCGGTGATCTCACAGTCCAGAGCCTGGAAGAGCGCGTGGGTCGGGGTCACCTCAAGCTCCCTTCCGCTCCTCGTCTTGATCCGGATGAGCCTGCTCGTCATTCCTTTGAAGACCTGAGTTGCGTGAACGCTTTTGATTGCGCCTCCGTCAAATCCGATCAGTTCCAGAGGAGTATCCAGTTCAACAATCTCCTCGTAGCCGCTGACTTCCCTTCTGCCTTGTGCATTTGAGAAGAGCTCCGCAATCGAGACGTGTTCGCCTGTCGCGCAGATCACAGGCGTCTTGCCTGTGACGCACTTTCCACTCCCGAAAGGGCCTGGAATTGCGGCAGTTCCGCCCTTTGCAACCGGGAAAAGCCCGTCAAGGATCCGCTGGCCCGTTATGAGCGGCACATCCGGCATCAGCTTCCTGCGAACCGGTCTTGGCGTACGCACTGGCCACTTCTGCATCATCGTTAGCTCTGTTCCGTCCACGAGCGTGCAGACGCAATCGGTCACAGTGAATACGCCCTTCTTGATTTCATCAACTGTTCCCGAGACGTTCGGCGGAACCATGATCCTGTGCTCGATATGAGCCTCCTGAACCGTTCCGATGACGTCTCCGCCCTTAACCTCTGTTCCTTTCGTTACGATGGGTGCAAACTCCCACTTCTTCTCACGATCAAGACCAGGCGCAGTTACGCCGCGCTCGATGAAGTCGCCCATCTTCTCCAGGAGAACCGGTAGCGGTCGCTGGATTCCGTCGTAAACGCTCGTAAGAAGCCCGGGTCCAAGCTCGACAGATAGTGACATTCCGGTATTCTCAACGGGTTCACCCGGCGCGATCGCGGAGGTGTCCTCGTAGACCTGAATAGTCGATTTGTCGCCCTCAATTCCGATCACCTCGCCCATGAGCCCTTCGTTACCGATCTTTACCACGTCGTACATCTTCGTGGGCACATCGATTACCGTAACAACCGGTCCTGCTACCCGGTATATCGTTCCTTTTACTTCCAAAGATCAACACCTACTGCTTGTTTGATTTTTTCTCTCAATTGACTCGTCTCGCCGCCCCCGACCAGAACCACAGTAGGCTCGATCGATTCACCGAGCGCTGACTGCAGCGCAGCCGGAAGAACCGAGACATCATCGTTATGCATAACCAGTATCCCGACATCCTTATCGTCGAGTGTATCGCGCACTGTTCCGTCCATAGTCTCATCAGTAACTTCATACGTCTTTCTTATTCCCGCGAGTTTAAATCCGAGCGTAAAATCGCCGCGTCCGACAACTGCTAGTTCCATTGCATCACCCTTTGGTCAATACCGTTCATAGTCTTTCAATCGCCAGCCATCAACGAATGTTTTTCATCAATTGTTTCGATGTCATAAATAGGTTGGTGTGGCACAGTCAAACTGCCCCAATTCCGCAAGCGGGATCAGAAGAACTTCGATGCAAGCGACCGCGTCACCCTGCAGTCCTCCTCAAATGCGCAGAACTCACACGGCGCATCCCGCGGGCGGTCCGGCATCCTGCCGTCCGCAATCGCCCTGATCCGGTTTCGCAGTTCCAAAACCCTGCGCCGGTCTCTTGACCTGATAGCAACCTCCCGGATATCGAAAGACCGCGCATACTCCACAAATCCGTGTTCCACAACTTTTCCGAACGTTTCCTCAACAAGCATCGCATAAGCAGTGATCTGCAACCGATCCGATCGCCATGCCCCCTGCCCGGGCGCGTTACCGGTCTTGATCACGCAGGGCAGAACCGCACCTCCGATCCGCACAAGCTTGTCAGGGGCGCCCGCAATCCCTAGCGCATCCGAGTACATGCCGTATTCGACAGCGCACGGAGTTATCTTCGTCAGGATCTCGTCTCTTCCGGTCGTCCGGACTGCGTCTGCGATACGTGAGCCGATTGTGTCGATCTTAATTTCATCCGCAGCCTCCCTGATCATGGAACGACCGTCTTCGCCAATATCGCAGATATCGCCGTCTTCGCAGAGATCCCCGAGTTCCGCACGATACACCGTAGGAAGCTCGTTTACGATACGATCAAGCTCGGTTCGCAGCGTTTCTGCCACGCAATCGCTTTTTACAGCACAATGATAGGTTAGCGCAAGTTCCTTCAGGATCAGGTGCGACAGATACTTTGTATTTACGTCTTTTTGCTCGTTTCCGCCCGTATGCTTCCTGCTGCGGAAGTATACGATACGCGGGCATCGCAGATATGTGGTGACCTCCGAGACGAGAACCAAATCCACACCCTCCCGCATCATTCATCACGTAACCGATTTGATTACAACACCGCTTGCACCCACATCCACCGAAACCAGCGTTTTGATCGCGACTCCTGCAGCACGTAGCTCAGGCGCGCCCTCGCCACGTTCAATGATCGCGACGACGTCGCATATCTCGGCGCAAGCGAGCTTGAGAGCCTGAATGACCGCTTTCATCGTGCCCCCCGTGCTGATCACATCATCCACGACCATTACACGATCACCTTTTTGAATTCCATTCAGATACAGTTCACCCTTCGAATATCCAGTGACCTGATGAACAGCAATCTCTCCCGGGAGCTCGTACTTCCGTTTGCGGATGATCACAAGTGGGATGCCCGTCGTAATCGAGAGCGCAGTTCCGATCGGAATTCCCATCGCCTCAATCGTAACAATTTTATCGATCTTGTCCGTGCCTGCACCTGTCAGTTCGATTATATGGTCAGCGATCTCTGTTAAGAGCGCAGGCACAAGTTCGGGCACGCCGTCTGTTATCGGGTGGATAAAATAGTAGTAGTCGCCCCGGGGAATGATGGGCGCGTCCAGAAGCGTTTGCGTCAGTATAGGAAGCATGGATTTCACGTTGTGGCGATGTTATATATTCCTTTGCCGGCGGCAAGCTTTGGGACAATATTACCTGACCGACCCGACCCCAATCTTTAAGATCGATGGAGATGTTTATACACCGACAGGTTGTGGGCAACTCATGAACGAAACAGAATGTACGACGGAAACTGATTTTAGGTGGCAATCCTGTTCTGCGCTGGTCGCAGCGGTAGCGAAGGTGTCGCATTTGCGATTTCGGGATGCGCGTGTCCTCTTTGACCCGATCATCAGAGAAGCGGCGTTGATCCGGATGCAGGAGATGGACATGGACCAGATACCGTCGTTTGACCGGATGGAGGATGTGATCTCCTATTTCTCGCGGCTTTCGCCGGACTCTCACGATCTTGCCATAACAACTGCGCCGGGGGGCGCTGTCAAGCTCAACGTCAACGGCACATGCCCGTTTCGGCACGCATGTCAGATCATGAATGAGGAGACCGGGTCAATCGAGGGGTGCGCCGAAGCGATCACGCTCTTGCAGGTGATCGAGCGCACCTGCCAGCAGACGAAGCCACTTACGTACGACTTCCAGCCAGCGCGTAATCCGGATCAAGGATGCACGATCTACATAGGCACTGTTGAGCAAATCGTGCTGAATCAAGGGACTCAAAATCTATACGATGATTGAAATTTTCTGTCCCCCCGAATAATAGCTGGGACAGCGATGGTTTGTTCATGTATGTGATGGCTGGGTCTTTGTCGGTGATGTTTCCGAGCTCGGCTGCTACGTCGATTGCGTCATAGAGGTTCCCGGTCTGATCCACCAGACCAAGATCGATAGCACTCGTGCCAGTGTACACGCGCCCGTCAGAGAGATTCAGGACGCGCTCCCTGGTCATGTTCCGCCCGACAGCGATCTCGTCCACAAATCTCGAAAATGCACCCATCACCACCTCTTCAGCGTACCCCTTCTCATCGTCTGTGAGATTCCTCCAATCTGCGCCCATGTCCTTGAACTCGCCGGACTTCGCAACCCAGTGCTCGATTCCCTCTTCATCGTAGTACCCGGATTTGTTCTCAAAGACCCAGACGACTCCGATGCTTCCTGTGATCGTGTCCGGGTTTGCGATGATCCGGTCGGCTGGAGCTGCGATGTAGTAGGCAGCGCTTGCAGCGACGTCGCCCATCGAGATCACAACAGGCTTCTCCGTCTTCTTGATCTCATTTGCAATCTCCTGCGCGGCTGCCGGCGACCCTCCGGGGCTGTTTACCCGCAGAACGATCGCATTTACATTGGTGTCCTTTGATGCAAGCCTGATGTTCTTGCAGATGTTCTCAGACGTCGCAAAACCAAAACCATCAGGCACTCCGCCCGTGATCATCACCCCCTGCACATAAATCACTGCGACCTGCTCTTTTGCAGGATAAACACCGTGCAGGTCGAATCCTCCGAAGATCAGTACAAGACCAACAGAAATCGCCGTCAGCATCATGAATATGATCGCGATGTAGATGAAAAACCCTTTCAACGACCCTCTCTTCGGCGGAGGTGTGGGCGTGTAGGGTGACGCAGGCGTAATCGGCATCCGCGGAGGTGGTGGA
>JAGGRW010000103.1 GCA_021159385.1 Methanosarcinales archaeon | reverse complement strand
AGGGAGATTGAGGGTGTTGTGAAAGAGCATATCGAGGGTGGTGAGGAGTGATCGTATGCCAGTGCCATAAACGTCTTCGTCTTCACAGAGGGCGCACCATCTTTCAGTACGCCCCCATCGCACTTGTGATACGTCCATAGGGAGGCTGGACCGGCCCCTCCAACCATATTCATAACATCATGGGTACACCTGATCTTCTTTTCTGACATTTTTGACAATTTCGTCTCCCGGGCTATTTGCACCTTCCACATTCTACCTCGATCATAACCCCTCGATAGATAGTCTTTCGCATCCCCGGCAAACATCGGTACGATTGGATTGGCGGAATCAGTGAAATCTATGTAAATCAGTGGCTGATAAGGGTTTTTAGCCACAGATTAACACTGATTCCACTGATTTTATCCACAAGTCATTGAGCATGTACCTTTTGCGCGGGCGGCAGATCGGACTCGAGCGACCACACAAAACCGGTGTGATAACCTTTTCAACCTGTTGTCAGAGAACTGCTACATCATGCACGAAGAGAACGACGCGTCGAAGGGACTCGGCTTGCAGATACGAATCATCCTGAACGAACCACTCTACGAGGGCAACATCGGCTCAACTGCCCGCATACTCAAGAACTTCGGGTATCGTGATCTGGTGCTCGTGAATCCACCGCATCTCGGTTCGGAGGCGAGGATGATGGCTCAACATGCTCGCGACCTGCTTGAGCGTGCATCGATCTGCAACTCGCTTGAGGAAGCGGTCGCAGGCTCCGACCTCATCATTGGAACAACAGGGACACGCGGGGAGACTGCCGGAAGGCACATCCGGGTCCCGGCATACTCTCCGAAGCAACTCCGCGAGAAACTGAATGGGCGGGCTGGCAGCGTCTCCATAATCTTCGGAAGGGAGGACAGTGGGCTCCCAAATGATGAGATTGCGACCTGTGACCTGCTCGTTAGTATTCCGACCAGTGAGGAGTACCCGATCATGAACCTCTCGCACGCGGTTGCAGTGGTTGCGTACGAGTTATGCGATCTCGCGGTCGGCGATCTGCCGTTTGCGGGCAGGCGGGATCTTGACCTGTTGTACGCGCACGCAGAGGGTCTGCTGCACGCCCTCGACTATCCCGTGCACAAGAGGCAGAAGACGGCACTGATGCTCAGGAGGATACTCGGCAGGGCGGAACTGACCGCAAGAGAGGTCTATACGCTGCGTGGAGTCCTCAAGCTGATCGGTTATCGCATACAGTCACAGTTGCAGTCACAGTCGGAGGGGTGACGCGTCACACATCACAGGTCACACATCACTGCCCGAAGGGCGTCACGCACTCCGTTTCGCATAACGCCCAACAAGCCGCAACATGCCCGCGCTCTCCGGAACCGCGTCCTCAAGTTGCTCGATCATCCTGATGATCACTGCTGGCTGCAACCGATCACGCATGGCGTGCAGGTAGGGGGCGGCAGGTCTCCCGTGCACCGTGTGAAATCGCGCAATCTCGTCACGCGGCGAGGGTTTTACGCTGTCATCGATATGCGGGGGCTTATCGATCGAGTATGTGCCGCCGCCATCGGATAATCTTCCAAGCCCATGGACTATTGCGTAACTCTCTTTATAGTCCTCGATGTATGGCTGGTATTTTATTTTTTTGTCCTGTGACAGGTAACCAAGCACATCATCCTTGACCGAGTGCGTGACATCGGTGATGACACCGATGATGGTTTCGTCTGATGTCGATATTGAGACGAACTGCCCGATGAACCCGAAACCCTCGTCTGCGAGTTTGACTATGTATCTGTCAGCAGAGGATACCTGTATGATATCGCCCAGTTGCATGGGATAATAGTGGTTCCGAATGCGTATTAAACCGGAGGTGCGGAGAAGTGGCGTTCCCGGACCACCGGATAATCCCCTGATCTTTGAGGTCAGGAAATTTGAGGGTGTTGACCAAAGACCAAAAACATCCCGGCAACATGATCACCCGGATTTCCAGAGCCCTGTGAGCGCAACTCGCTCGAGCACGAGATCCGGGATCTTCTCCTCGCCCGCAGCAGCGATCTCACTCTCGGTGATTCCGAAGAACGAGACGATCGCGTCACGCTTCGCACGTCCGTAACTGATCACATCAGCCGCAACGACGAGACTTTCAAGTTCGCTCACTGCCTCATCCGGAATCTCGCCCCCTACTGCGACCAGAACGACGTTGTTCCTGCCAGCCGCAATACCCATCGCAAGCGCCTTCTTGATCTGGCGGTTCCCGGATGCGTACAGCAGAATCTCCATACCGAGATCGTCAGAGATGTTTTCGGAACGCGCAGTCGCCCGAACCGCCTTCTCTATCGCGGAGATGACGTGCGCCCTGCCCGCTATCCTGTCGGCGTCGATCGCCTGAACCGTGATTCCGTAAACGGACGCGATCTCCCCCAACCTGCGGAGAAAAACGCCTGCGTCCGGTATCTCACAGGTTCCCGCGACAAGGTGTATGTCCATCATTGGCAAATTTGGGTGGCAGGGATTTTAACATCTTGCCATATTGCGGTCGCTCGGGCTGGGCTGCCACTGCAAGAGACTTTTTAGTCTTTGCGACTTTGCACACGCCTCTGCGTCTTGGCATTCCTCTGATATAACGAGAAAGGCGAGAGAGACGAGAGAGTGACGCCCGCGATTGCTACAACGTGGGGGTTACCGCTAGCGACCACAGAAAATATTAGAACCAGAACAGCCCCAGCCAGCACAGTCAATACCACACCACAACCATGAGAATCGTGATGATCTTTGCGATCATGCTGGACAGGTAGTGGATCGCTGTGATCGTAACTCCGAATTTTCCGAATAGCGAGACGTACATCGAGAAACTGTATTTAACGTAGATCATCGTTATGACAACCATGCTCCCAATCAGAAGCGTTAAAATCGCCTGTTTATCGGTAACGACCCCCGCAACAAGCAGCGTGTGCACCGCTGCGTACCCGGCAGAGAAATGCAGGAACTGCATGACCAGCGCATAGATGACATCGCCGGGCAGTCCGAGCAGATTCAGGATGGGGGCTGCTGCCTGCGCGATATAGATCCCGGCGCCAAGACTCAACAGGACTTCAATCGCAAGCATCGAGACAATCAGGATCGGAACGATCTTTCTCAAGGTCGGATATGCCTGCCCTGCCCCTTTCTTGACTGTCTGCCAGTTAAGTGCAACCGATCTGTCTTCCGACCCGTCCTCCTCTCCGATGGCGCACGTTCTCTTCGGAAGCATGATCCTCGATGCGATCAATGCGCCGAGCGTCTGTATGAATGCGGAAAAGAGCGTGAGCAGAACGTACACCCCGCCAACAGCGGGTCCGAGCAGTCCGATCGCAATCGGCGCATGTATCCGGAAGAGCGATTCGCCAAGAACGACCGGGAACGTGCTCATCACAACGGTCAGTGCAGTCTCGGTTCTGCCAATCTCTTCTCTCTTGTAGAACTCCGCAAGCATCGACTTCCCGCCGGTCGAACTCATGATGCAGGCAAGAAGCGCAAGCACAGACCCGTGAGAGAGGTTGGAGATCCTGCACACACCCTTTGTGAGCACTCCGAACCGTGTCAGGATGTTCGTCTCGACGATGATACTTGCGAGCGTAACACCGATCACGATGAAACCGATCGCCCGTATCAGATATACGGTGTGGATCACCTCACCCCCTGCTGGGTGATCAGGAACTCTGTGGACACTCCTTCAGGTCTTGACCGGTGTTTCCGGATAACAAACCGCCTCCTGCCTGTTCCGACACGTTCGAGTTGGATTATCGCCTTTGAGAGGTGCTCAACCATCGTCCCACCGACAGGGCACAATTCACCGGAATCAATCTCGGTGTAGACCTGATTGGTGATCACGACCGCAACATCGAACTTCCTTGCGATTCTGTGCAGATGCGCAATCTGATTTGCAAGTTCTCTGCGCAGTGCGATGTTACCGTCGTTCTCAAGAGCCAGACGGTAGAACGTGGTCGCAGAGTCCAGGACAACGAGCCCCACATTCTCGCCTACGATCTTATCGAGTTCTTTTATTGCAGAGTACTGCTGCTCAAGATTTAGCGGCTCATACACGATCACGTCTTTTGCAATCTCCTTTGCATCACTTCCAGCGATCTGCTCGAACCGTTCCGGAGAGAATCCCTCCGAATCGATGAATATCGCTTTTTTTCCACCCGTAACAGACTCAATTATCAGTTGAAGACAGATATTCGTCTTTCCAGTCCCGGCAGCGCCAAACAACTGTGTCACGACGCCAGTCTCAAATCCGCCGCCGAGCAGGTCATCGATTGCTACGCATCCTGATGTGAGGCGTGTGACTTTCATCGCGCATCTCTCGGCTCATCCTTCATCTCAGCCCTCGACTCTCGTTCGTCCCTCATTCATCTCTTTCGCGCGAGTTGCTTCACATAATCTTCAAAGAATTCCATATATATGTAAGGAATTAAGAGCGTAAGCGCAATCAGGAGAATGAAGATGACCACAGGCTCGTGCCAATCGCCGAACCATTCCGGGTACTCCTCATATATCGTGTAGAGATTGGTGGACATGTTATAAACATGGTTCCGGTCGGGTATTAACCCCACCGCTCGCAGAGTTCGTGCTCGATTGCAAGCGCATCCAGTATCCGCCCGACGATTACATCGATCAGGTCGGAAACGCTGGCTGGCTTCGTGTAGAACCCTGGCGACGCTGGGAGGATCGTTGCGCCGGCAGTTTTTGCGCGTAAGAGGTTCTCGATGTGAATCAGGCTCAGAGGCGTCTCTCTTGGAACCAGAATCAGTTTTCGCCCTTCCTTGAGGCAGACATCGGCAGTTCTCGTTATCAGGTTGTCAGGTATTCCGTTTGCAATACTTCCAAGCGTTCTCATGCTGCACGGAACAACGACCATGCCGTCGAAGAGATACGAGCCGCTCGCAACAGGCGATGTGAAGTCATATTCGTCAGGAGTGTGTGTGGCGAGTTCTTCGACTGCGTGGATTTCGGTCTCTGATTCGATCTTGATTATCTGACGCGCAGTTCTCGTTATTATCAGAAACGTCTCCGCTCTGCCCCGCAAGACTTCTGCGAGCCGTATTCCGTATTGCACCCCGGATGCGCCTGTTATCCCGATCACGAGTTTCATGTGCAGGTATTGTGCGGTTGGGGTTGCATCAAGTTTTTGATGTTATATTCACACCGCAACAAACCCGAGCTTGTTTACCCCACTCTTTTAAGTGGCTGCTCCGGTGCCGTACACCTCATGTTCGCGGGAATGCCAGCTTCCCGCAGGATGCCAGATCATGACCGTGTTGGCAACATGGACGCGAGCCATGGACTCGGGTAGTCTCTGGATGAGAAGGGCGAGGCTGATCGGCTAAACACGTACAAAAAAAAGAAAGATTCAAGTGAACAGATTTCACTCAAACCTTTTCTACCTATACTTCACTCCAATCCGAACAGGGCAAGAATACCCGCTACGGATCCGAATGATGTCGTTTCAGGCGCACCTACAGCTTTCTTAACAGGGACAATGGGATGGTCTGCCCAGTTATTTACCGGGTCACCGCCATTTATGTCCGTTATGTTGTACTTGAAGTAGATGTGCCCCCCATAAAGTGGCTCTGGGGTGCTTACGTTTGTCTGCCAGCTTTCTCCCGGTTCCAGAATGAAATCCGGATATGGTGATGGATGGAAACTTACATCTGTAAGATTATCGTACCAATCCTTGCTGGCGTTAAATGTTAGCCCACTGACATTGAAACTGTCCGTTTCATCGTCATTCGTGATGCTAAATTTATGAAGCCACTTTCCTGATCCGGGATCAAGGACTGGATCATCCAGTGTCCAACCACTTGATGGGATGGCCTTTATGGTCCATACGACGTCAGATATTCGCAGTGTATTCCAGTCTGTCAGCCAGAAATCCACTTCAATGGTGATCCACGTGCAGTACGGGATCTTGGCTCCATACGCATTGACCTGCACGCCATGCCCGTCATCGTGGGCATAGCTGCTCGAGTTTGTGAAGCCACTGATCTTTACGCGCCACCCATTCACTAGTATCCAGGGTTCTTTCTGCGTGATATTGAAGTGGAGATCGGTTACATAGGGCGCCTTGTCCTGATGTATCTTGAACGTCTGGCGCACGAGTACTCCTTTGTGCACTCCTCCTTCAGTGGCAGTGTCTGCCAGAGCCAGTCCTACGGGAAGCATCAGTATCGCTACCATGCTTACCATCAACAGTCCCAACTGTTTCGTTTTCATGTCGTTTTCCTCCTTATGGTTTGTGTTCTAACTTCCCCGGAGGCGCGACCAAAAACCTTAAGTAAGCATAAGGCGCAACATGGTCATGCCTTCGGGCGGTTCTCGGGGTTCGGCTTGCTCTTGCGGAACATCCGAACCCCACGTGACATTTCTTTTAATGTCAGCGCACAATGCTGTGAAACTCATGATATAAGTGATTTGTGTCACGATCGTCTACACATGTAACACGCAGACGAGTGTATGTCCAGATAATAAGCGGCCATAAAATAGATATCCATCGCTAAAACGGACTATCCAACAATTCAAAATCTCAACAAAAAGAGGTGGTTGGTGCCATGATAGAAATCATCTGATATACAATCTAAGTTCATAATATTTCCCCTCATATTCAACATATTTTTCTTCGGTTATATTGCCCATGAACCTGTCGCAAAGATACTTTGCCTCTTTGCGGTCTGTAAGGACTCCATCCCTACGTAACATGCGTGAAAGTGGCTTTTCTCCTTTGATCACCTCTACAAGAACAGGATGCTCCTTAAAGTCCTGTTCTGTGAGGTGTATCACTGTTCCATTTCGAGCCACGCTCTCATTTACGTCAAATACGTGGATTCCACATGCATCTCCAGGGTCATAATAATGCTCCCCAGTCCTAATGACAAATATAATTATAAAAATTATTAACACAATCTTCCACCATTTTAAACCGCTCATGACAATCACCACCATAAAAAAATAAAAAGGGTATAGTTTTATGTGTAGTTAGCAACTATGCCCTTTGTTTCGCTAATCCTTCTGGCGTTATCATGGGTGCTATCGCCATGATAGTCATCAGACGAGAACTCGTATTCGCTTCCAGACACTGTGTATCCGCTCCACATTACCGTGTGGTGACAATAACCCCACCACCACCTGTACGCCTGATTATAGCCACCAGCGTCCTCATGGTCGGCATCAAACAAGTGACCGAGTTCATGGATGGTCACAACTCTTCTGCCATGTGGTGATCCACCGTATCCATGCAACCAGTCACTAACCATTTGAGCCCATGCGTGCCTACCACTACACGAATATGCGTATGAGTTTCCTATAGTCTCTCCGTCTGCGTCGTATCCGAAAAGATACATCGCCAAGTCTGCTGACTTACCGTCTAGGTACGATGTCGGAAAATGCTTTGCAAATGTAGCGAGTGGGTCACTTTTTAGATCCGGATCATTGGACAGATCGTGCCTCTTGGATTCGTCGTAATCCACCACGAAGAGATGAAGATCTATATCATCCCTGTTGAACTGGTTGTTTGCTTCGGCGATGATACTTTGCGCAGTTGCCTCCCAGTTATCTTCGTCCTCGTAGAATTTGTTATCCGTTGCAACGAGGAGTCCTATGGGGGTTGTGCTGCCTCTGACTAATGCCTCCAGACCCCTGATCTCTTCTGTCGAAGTCTGGTTGGGCAATCTCACCGGACCGTTATCGATCTTAGCATATCTAGTCGGAAGCCTGGTATCCTTTGAACTGTACACGATGTGCAATCCAGGCTTACCCTCCTTTGCCCGTCTACGTGGTTCAACAGGCTTGACCCAGATAGATTCATCTCCGATAGTGACTTCAGCGATAACAACCCTACTACTGATCGTTAAAAGGATTTTGCTGTCATTAACTCCTTTCAACGTTCCTTTATACGAGTAGATACCGTTGTCCACGCTTTGTATATCAAATTCCATGCGTTTCAGTTCTGAATCGTAGGAATTACCCTTGATACGGAGCGGAACCGATCCATTCCTAATCTGATTACGCAGATCAGCCACATTGAATGTGACGAGATCGAATCGTTTGACTGATACCGGAATGGTCAATTCCTCCGGTTCCGTGAATCCCTGATCACCCAACTCTGATTTTGTGTTTGCACCTGATACCATCATCCTGGTGAAACCTTCGAATTCGAGAACGGGTCTCTCTTCGTTGTCCATTCTCACCGACTCACTTGCGGGAGTTGATGTACCCCACAGCTGGTACAATTGTCGCTGCTATTCTGATTCTTTTCGTTCTTCCTTTCATGTCGTTTTCCTCCTTTATGGTTGTGTATTCTGTCTTTCCGGGTATCTATGTCATCACGCCCCTCATCGGTGCTCGCGCCCGATAGGGCAATGAAGCTTATGATGAAACGATAGATATATGCGATCCGGAACAATTGTCCCGAAAAATGAAACAAATCGTTTCAAAAAGTGAAAGTGATGATTGAAGTTCGATCAGAAGGCATATATGGATCCGGTTTGAGTATAGATTGATATGCAAAATGAAGGGTGAATAATATCATGGAAGCAATCAGACAAATCGTGAGAATACCAAAAGATCATGAGATCGGGATAAAGATTCCACAGTATGTACCTGAAAATGAAACAGTGGAGGTGATTTTGATTATTAAAAAAATGCCAGATAGTTTCAAACAAAAAATCGAAGAGTTAAAAGAAGCAGTAAGAGACGATCTTTTTCTCGATGATCTTGTAGGTGTGTCTGAAGATTTCATAACTGTTGATTCGGAAGGATGGGTCGAAGAAAATGGGGTATAGATGGCATATATTCATTGCTAATCTTGATCAGATAATTGGTTCTGAACAGGGAAAGACCCGTCCTGTTCTTGTGATAAGTGAGGAAGAGATAAACCAAATTTTGCCGGTAGTGAATGTCCTCCCCATAACTTCAAGAAAGCCAGGTAGGAGAATTTATCCCAATGAGGTTTTAATACCTGCTGAAATTGGAGGACTTTATAAGGAGTCTATCGTGCTTTGTTATCAGATCAGAACACTTGACAAGAGACGTATGATTAGGGAGATAGGTGAAATCAGAGATTTGGAAGCACAACAAGATATAGTCGATGCTTTATGTTTTCAATTGGGAATTAGCACATAAGATTCTGCAATCCGGCTACTCCAGTGTTTGTTTTGTTAAGCTCGCACTCCACAAACAC
>JAGGRW010000222.1 GCA_021159385.1 Methanosarcinales archaeon | reverse complement strand
TTGCCGTTCATCCATGGCTTTCTTGGTGCGATAAATACGGGCTCGACACCGAGATTGCGGCACAGCCTGACATAACACGCTCAAAATGCCTTGAATGTATCAACTCACTCGATGAAAGAGGCGCCATTATCCATCTGAAGATAATTCGGAATCGCATTTTCAGTCCAGTATCCGAGCAGAAACTCGATCACGTTATCCATAGTCTGCCCCGCGTACTGCCGGATGTGTGCCTTGCTGCTAACGACATCAATCAAATTCAGGGATGAGATCCGCCCGTAGCCTTTGATGTGTAGCGGTCCACGCATTGTCCATCTGATGGACATCGTTAGCTTTAGTAGGATTCAGCAAGGTGTACCGTTTCTTGGACTTGCATCTGATGTATCGTTTTAAAACTGGTGAAGGAGGGATTGAACGTTGGGGAGACTGCGATATGGAAGAAAAAGATGGATCTTTTCTCGTCAAAGAAGTTTATCCTGAGACCGGGTCACTGCAGCGTATCAAATGCCTCGTGCGTATATCCGCGGAGAAGGGAATTATCAGGGTTTCACTGTACGTGACTGAAGGAACGATGATGGACGTTGGGATCACCGGTGATTTTATGCAGATCAATGATATCGATTTTGATCCCCTGGAGGGGCTGCTTATCGGGGCGAAGACCGAGAGGGCGGAGATAAAACGGATCGTTCACGCATACTTTGACGAGAACGAGATTGTGATGGTCGGTGCCAGTGCAGATGACTTTGTCGATGCAATTCTCGGGGCGGCGAATGAATCATGAGAATGTCGCTGATCCATGCCACTCCCCAAACGAAACAGTGAATTTAAGTAATTTAGCTCCGTTAAAAACATATATGGCGACACGTCACAGAATAATAATCGGTGATTCAAAGCAGATGAATGAGGTTCCTGCTGAATCAATACATCTCGTAATCACATCTCCCCCATACTGGCAGTTGAAGGACTATGGAAACGAGGCGCAGATAGGTTACAATGACTCTTACGAAGAATACGTTAATAATCTTAACATAGTGTGGAATGAATGCCACAGAATTTTGCATAAGGGCTGCCGCCTATGTGTCAATATCGGTGACCAGTTCGCTCGCTCGGTATATTATGGGAGGTATAAGGTCATACCCATACGGACAGAAATAATCAAGTTCTGTGAGAGTGTGGGGTTTGACTACATGGGTGCCATCATCTGGCAGAAGGTAACAACAACTAACACCACCGGCGGAGCTACGGTGATGGGGTCATTCCCATTTCCCAGAAACGGGATACTAAAAATAGATTATGAATTCATCCTGATCTTCAAGAAGTATGGAACTTCGCCAAAAGTTCCTAAAGAGATTAAAGAGCAATCTAAAATGACTAAAGAAGAGTGGAATCAGTATTTTACCGGGCACTGGAATTTTTCCGGGGAAAAACAGGATAAACACCTGGCGATGTTCCCGGAAGAGTTACCATCACGGCTCATCAAGATGTTTAGCTTTGTCGGAGATACTGTTCTTGACCCGTTTCTTGGTAGCGGAACAACAACCCTTGCAGCCAGAAATCTCGGGAGGAACTCCACTGGATATGAGATAAACGGGGATTTCCTGCCAGTGATAAAAGAGAAGGTCGGTATGAATCAGGGAACCATTTTTCAGGATGTGGATTTTGAAATAATCGAGCAGGATGGGCTCAAACCGGACATCGAAAAGGAGATCAATAATCTACCATATATTTTCAAAGATCCTGTAAAATTTGATAAGAAGGTCGATCCTAAAACGATGAGATTCGGTTCAAAGATAGACGATTCCAATCTTAAACAAGAAACATATTATACTGTGAAAGAGATAATCTCTCCGGAGATCTTGATTTTGAATAACGGATTGAAAATTAGGTTGCTGGGGATACGAGAAAGAGGTGAAGAGAATGGCGATGCTGTCCAATTTTTGAAAGAGAGAACACGAGGGCAGAAAGTATCAATAAAATTCGACAGTACAAAACACGATGAGGAGGATAACTTGCTCTGTTATCTCTATTTGAAGAACAAGACATTTGTCAATGCCCATCTTATCAAAAATGATCTGGTTGATGTGGATGTTACGAGAGATTACAAATATAAATCTAAATTCTTAACTTATGGTGGCGGGGTGTGATAATGGCAAAAGAATGGATATTGAACAGCGCCATGAATCGCTTTCAATTGAATTTCAAACGTAACGTTGGTGCAGTCTCAGAAGAAATCAGAAAATGTGCTCCAAAAGGTATAGACGATTGGGAAAAGTATTATTTCACTAACGTCAGGACGAGAGAGCACATTGAGGAACTGGGAAGAAAACTATACATTAAAATTACGGAAGTAATCTCCGCAGAAGTTGAAGAGATCACCGAAGATAGATTGTATTGAGTATCTGTACAACATGGTCATAAGTAGAACCTTTGACGGGTTTATGACTGAAATAAAAACCGTTTACGGGCAATTGCAGGAGATATTGGGCGTAAAGATAGAACCTGCTCCTGATGAATGGGATCGTCTTTTTAACGTTGACTTCTTTATCAAAATCAATGATAAATATATCGGACTTCAGATTAAACCTGCCGGGAACGTATCGCACATTCCTCAAATATTTAAAGAACGAGCGATATAGGCTGCAACACACGAGAAATTTACAGAACAATTCGGCGGTAAAGTCTTTTACGTTATTTCAATCAAGGAAGGAAATAAGAAAAAAATACAGAATACCGAAGTAATTTCAGAAATTGAAGATGAAATCAAACGATTGCAGACGTGAATATAGGCGAGTAAAATGACCAAATCAAACAAATCGAATATATCAGACGCATTAAAAGACGCTGGCATTGAGATACTCACCTGCCTGCAGTGCGGCACATGCAGCGGAAGCTGTCCGTCGGGACGCTACACCGGAATGATTACGCGAAAGCTCGTTCGGATGGCACGCGTGAGTACAGACGTGCTGCACGACCCCGACCTCTGGATGTGCACCACCTGTTACACCTGCCAGGAGCGATGTCCGCGTGAGATCAAGATCACTGACGCGATTCTCGCAATCCGGGCGATCGCGGTGCACGAGGGAATTATGCTTCCGGAACATCGAAAGGTCAGTCAACTGGTGCTTGAGCACGGGCATGCCGTGCCGATCAATGACGCGGTGAAGGAGAAACGAGAGCACCTCGGGATGGAGGCTCTTCCAGAAACGGTTCACAAGTATCCGGATGCACTTGCCGATGTGCAGACGCTTCTTGAGTCGTGTGGATTTGACAAACTCGTGGCTGGCGCTCAAGAGTGAGAGGAGGGCATTATGAACAAATTATCGTATCCCCTCCAAATTGATTGGTAATACCCCCGAGTGAAGACATATCCCCTATTCACAGCCTACCCTCAAGTTGAACATACGTACACCCATATCAACATTCTACTGCTCTTGCGCGATATGCCATGAAAACCACACCCACCTCTTCATCTACCCTGTATCGTAGTCCATTTCCGAAAATTCCCTTGCTCCAATCATTCCGGCAAGCGAAGGCAAGCGTTTTCGCATGCCATCGCTTGCGGAAATGGTTAGGGCGAAGGGGGTTTTGGATGGGAACTATGATACAGGTTGATGATAGTGTGGTGCGCGTGTGGGTGGATGAGTAAGTTGCTACGTGAGTGGTGGTAGCTGGCACTCTGGTTTGGGTAATTTGGTGTATGGCTGAACAGTAGTTTCAACTATGAGGGTAATGGTAGTGTATGTCGTTACTCTGGGAAGTTACCAATCAATTTGGGGGATACCTTTACCCTACTTTTTGGAGTGGATACGGTGGCATATACAACCCTGCAGGTCTCGGTGCGCAGGCGGTCTACAAGCACAAGGCGCAGATGGGTTCGGTCATCAACTTCCCGGGTTCAGAGCCCATAGCGAACGTTGACCTCCTTGAACTCGATGTGGATATTCCTGTCATGGAAGGCGACCTCGGTTCTGGATATAGTCGAGACCGGGGATGGGATTCTGCTTGCAAATGTACGAGCAGTCCCGGATTTAGCCAGAGACGAAGCGTCAAGATCCTTATTCATACCGTGGAGGCAGGTATCATCGATTGCGTTGGGATCGGAGACCCTCACAGTCCGGTTCTCGGTGCGCCTGTTGCTGCGGGCATGACAGGAATCTCGGTATCCGCCGGACTGAACGTAATCTCCGCCATCCAGGAGGTGGGGATTGCAGTCGCGGTCGAACCGGTTGCTGCGGTGATGGACTATTCGGAGTTTGAGACGCTGTGAATATCGGGGGTGCCAGCCAGAGAGTTAACCAGACTGATTTCGCACTCCTGTAACCGTCTGCACATAAGACGCAAACAGACCCGCGATCCGGGTCACAGCGCCGCGTCCCCCCTCGTAGTCCCGCGCCTGATAGACGCGTATCGCACGGAGCAGGTCGATCTTCCGAAACTCGGGCCAGAACGGCGCACAGAAATATGCCGCACACTCGCTCCCGTTCGCCTGCCATGGGAGGAAGTTTGAGGTACGTATGTCGCCGCCTGTTCGTATGATGAGATCGACGTCAGGAATCGCAAACCCGTTCGTGCGGAGATGACCTGCGACCACGGCTTCATCGACATCAGCGGAACAGAGCCTACCATCCTCGACCTTGCGTGCCATCTCAAGCACTGCATCGAGGATCTCGCGCCGACCGCCATAAGCGACCGCAATATTGAGGTAGATCCCGTCGTAGCTGCTGGTCGCATCCTCAGCCCGCTTTACCATCTCCTGCAGGTCACCGGGCAGTAGATTCACCTCGCCGATCGCACGAACCCTCATGCGTCGATCGTGTGTACGCTGGTCACGGACGAGTTCGTCGAGTTTTTTTATGATGACGTCGAATATCACGTCGCGTTCGCGCTCTGTACGCGAGAAATTTTCAGTGGAGAATGCGTAGACCGTTACCTGTTTCACACCGAGTTCCCAGCACCAGTCAATGACCCGCTCTGTGGTTCTTGCGCCGTGCAGATGCCCGTAATCTCGTAGGATACCGACCCGATCGGCATATCTGCGGTTCCCGTCCATTATAATAGCGATGTGGCTGGGTATGTGGTGCTTCCTGACTTCGTCGGTCAGCAGACGTTCATAGCCCCGGTATATCACATCAAATAACATTATATGGATTGCTTTTGCTCTGTTCCTACTTATTCTTACTCTTCGTGCGATGGACGTGATAGGCGTGATGAGCGACAGCAATTATACTTCACCTGCCAGAACAAAAGACGATCAGGATCATGCACGAAAGCAACCACAGCCAGTCGAGCGGGTCGAGCAAGTATCCGAGAGAGCGTTTCCGGATCAAAGAGACGATCGTCACCATCAGCTCGGAAAAGGAGTACATGCCGGTCGCAGAACGCGCCATCAGAGCGTGCAGACACGATCTGGAGAATTTCATCGAGAGGGACCCGTTCTTCGCGGTCACACTCGATCGCTACCAGTGCCCGGAGAGTGCTCCTGATATCGTGCGGCAGATGGCGGACGCGGGGAACGCGTTCGGAATCGGTCCGATGAGCGCGGTTGCAGGCACGATCGCGTCGATCGCTGTTGCGGCTATGGCAGACGCGGGTGCGACTTATGCGATTCTGGACAACGGCGGCGACATTGCGATTTTCAACGATGAGACCGTGATCGTCGGGGTGTATGCGGGAGAGTCTGCCGGGTCCGGTCTCGATATCGGGCTTGCGATCGAACCGCGCAGGTCGATTCTGGGGATCTGCACCTCATCCGGAAGAGTCGGGCATTCGATCAGTTTTGGGACTGCGGATTCCGTAACGATCCTATCAGGTGATGTATCGCTCGCGGATGCGGCAGCAACGGCTGTTGGGAATGCGGTTTCTGCGAGTGATCCGGAATCGATAGAAGACGCGTTTGCAATCATTGCCGGGGTCAAATCGATCACAGGAGGTCTGATCATCCTTGATGAGCGCATCGGGTTATATGGGCGCGTTCCGGTTGTTGCGGCGCGGCAGCGGCTTGAGTATATCACGCGGGCGTGACTCGTGAGTGGGCGGACGGATCGCGGATGGCAACACTTAAACCGCAGTAGCCGCCAAGAGACGGACATGAACGACCGGAATGTCCATGACGCTCGTGGCACTCATGACCACGAGAAGAAGGCGGCTGCCCTCTCCGCGGTATCGCTTGTGCGGGACGGGATGATTCTGGGCATCGGAACAGGCTCGACCGCGGCGTACGCCATATCCGAACTCGGGCGGCTTGTCGCAAGCGGCATGGAGGTATTGTGCATCCCGACGTCGTACCAGTCAGAGATTCTTGCGGTGCAAAACGGTGTCCCGCTCACAACACTCCTTGCGCATCCCGAGATTGACATCGCACTCGATGGTGCGGATCAGATCGACTCGAATCTCGTGGCTATCAAGGGCGGCGGCGCTGCGCACACGAGAGAGAAGGTGATTGCGTCTGCTGCATCCGAACTGGTGCTGATGGTGGGCAGTGAGAAGGTTGTTTCGACACTCGATCACGCTGTTCCGATCGAGGTTCTGCCGTACGCGGTTACGCACATTGAGCGAGAGGTGCGTGCGCTCGGCGGACGACCGGAGCTCCGTATGGCGACGCAGAAGGACGGTCCGGTTGTGACCGACAACGGGAACTTCGTAATCGACGCCGATTTCGGTGTGATCGATGATCCGCGGCGCATCCACGATGAGATCAACGCAATCGCTGGCGCAATCGAGAACGGGATATTCTTGAATGTGGGCGAGGTGCACATCGGGACTGCGGACGGGGTCCGGGTGATGAGACGAGAGGGGGGTGCGGGGTGTCTGTAAGCGTAGGGAAATCGTAACTACCCGAGGTATGTCGATTGGTCTTTCGATTGCGATTCTATGCTTTCTGGCAAGAAAAATAACCGCGGAGGGCGCGGAGGAACGAGAGAGTAGTTAACCGCTTATTTCCCCTCTGCGCCCCTCTGCGCACTCTGCGGTTAAATTCCCTGTTTGACTCAGGTTGTGTTCCGGGTCAAGCAGTGCCGATATAGCGAAGTCGCATGATACTGTTTTGTGCCCCGGGTAGTTACAATTGAGGAAACTCAAACAGAAGCCCGAAGCCAGCTCATCCCTGCACTGCCAAAGATTTAAATGTTGATGGAGGGACTGATGGATGGGATCATCGAACTCGCAAAATCAGAAGGAATAAAGGATGTGAAATTATGGCAGGACGCAACGCAACACAGAATCGGAGGATCACGAGCAGAGCGATCATCAGCGCGCTTGCACTGATGGCTCTCGCGTTCTGTGGCATGGCGGCTGCCGAGCAGTTCTATGTGAACGAGGGCGGCTGGTGATTCGATCTACGTGTGGAACGGGAGTTACACCGAGAACGTGAATGTGGATAAGCCGCGGCTCACGCTGGAGGGGGAGGGCGCGGATGTGGTGACTGTGACCGCGGCAGATTCGGGCGATCATGTTTTTGAGGTAACCGCGGATCATGTGAACATCTCGGAGTTTGCGGTGAGGTGGGCGACAGACTTCGATATGCTTGGGATTCACCTCGATAATGTGGATTGCTGTGACATCTCCAGGAATAATATATATGGGAACCACCGCGGCATCTACTTGGATTATTCGAGCAACAACACGCTTGCGAACAACACCGTATCGAACAACCACCACGGTATCCACCTGAGTTCTTCGAGCAACAACACGCTTGCGAACAACACCGTATCGAACAACGACTACGGCATCGACCTTGGCAATGCAGATAATAACATCATCAGTTGTAACTGGGTGCATCACAACATGCAGTATGGCTTCTACCTTTCCAGTGGAAGCACTGGCAACAATATTAATTACAACAACATCATCAAGAACGGCAACTACAACGCAACGAGCGGCGGCTGGGAGTGGCAGTTCTACATCGACCAATATCAACCCGTCGAAGCAAAGCACAACTACTGGGGCGCCGGAATGAACAACAGCACGATCGATGTGAGCATCTACGATGATGAAGAAGGGAAGGTGGAGTTCTACCCATTCGAGACCGATCCTGTCCCATGCGCCCCGACCCCGGATGAACCGCCTGCATTCACCGCCGCAGACGCCGCAATCGCGCTCCAGATCGCAGTCGGCAGCCGCCCGCCCGACCCGCGCTGGGACGTGAGCGGCGACAACCGCGTCACATCGCTCGATGCGCTCATGATCCTTCAAGCAGCGGCTCACGCGATAGACCTGTAGCCCAAGTCTCAGAGACTGCCACGCAAAACCCGCTGCCCTCCACTCTTTTTCGGCTGATCACACACCAGAGCATCACAGAGATCCTCCCTACGAGTCCGACAACCCGCAGTCAAAGTATTTCATGGCATACCTGTAGATCGGTCTTCCCAGCCAATCCCTCTTTCGAGCGATCTCACCAAGTTTGGCAAGTGCCTCGCTCTTCCCGATCGTTCCTCTCATGACCAGTGCTTTGAGAACGATCGGTGAGAGAACCACTGCATCACCAATCTGCTTTTCTATCTCTCCGAGAGCCCTGAAATCATCGGTCAGCAGATAGTCACACCCGCCGCCATCGATGATCTCAAGGCAGGATGCTTCTCCTGAATCGATTCTGCTCGTCATGAATCTCTGGTAATCGGATGCATTCACAACCTTAATCGAATCAATCTTCTCCAAAACCTCGATTGCAGCCCTGCCATGGGCGTCGTCAAAGGTGCTCATCGCTTTTAGTTCGCCGAGAACGATGTCCGTCACAACCACATCAAACTCGCTCAAAACCAGCGACAGCAGAGATACCGATGCCAGCGAAACAAGAGCAGACGTATCAGCCACGAGCGAGATCTTCCGCAATGCTATCGCTCCTCGCAAGCAGTCTCTTACTAACTTTTACCGACTCTGCATTCTGCCGCCCGATTACCACCGCAAGTTCGTTGTACGTCAGTTTATCGTCCAGATACGACTCCACAGCTTTCTCCTTCAACCGCGTAGCGGCAACTCCTCTGAGATACTCGGTCAGCGCACTCTTTATTACGTCAGTACGATTCTTATATTCGAGTTTGGCAAGAATATCGGTCTTTTCGACCAGTTCATCCGGAAGCCGAAGGTCGATCCTCATAAGCCCAATCATCATCCGTACATTGTGTGTACTCAATATTAACTCTTTTCGTGATGGGGTGCGCAACGCTTCCGCACTCATGATCGCGAGCCTGCACCAGCCCGCCCAAGCCGCGACGTGACACATCAACAGCCCACAAAGCCGCCCCCCCGACCTCCCCC
>JAGGRW010000178.1 GCA_021159385.1 Methanosarcinales archaeon | reverse complement strand
ACTATGTTTTATAGAGTATAAATGTATTCGGAAGTAGTGGTATTCGGAACTACTGGATAAGAGGATGAGCATGAAAGGCATCCCGCCAAAGCTGCGCAAGCTGACCGATGCTTATCTGAAGTCGAAAGGCATTGATCAGAAAATCGCGCCCATTTCCATCATGGATGATCAATTCGAGGCGCAGGTGGGCAAACACAAACGGAGCAAGACCAAAGCGGCGGAGGTCGAACACGCGATTCGGCACCACATCGATATCAATCTCGACGATGACCCTGAACTTTACGCCTCCTTCGCCGAAGCGCTCCGCATGATACTGGAGGAGTTCAGGGACAACTGGCAGAAAATTTATGAAGAACTGGAAAAGCTCAGGCAGAAAATAAAGAATATCCCACCTCGCCCGGCGACTTGCATCGGAAGAAACAGATGCCCTTCTTCCGTATCTTGAGCAAGGAAATCTATGATAAAAAATACGGCGAAGACAGCTTCACAGATGACGAAGTGGGCACCATGGTCATGCTCACGAGAGCGGTCTTTGGAATCATCGAGCGGGAGATTAAACTGACCGGCTTTTCGGAGAGTATTCCAGCACACTATCGGTTAAGGGAAGAAATTCAGAAGGTGTTACTGTCTAAGCAATTTAAGGATTTACCAAATATTATAAAGAACCGTCAACAGATCATCTCGCGGTTAATGGAGTGGGCAGAGGCAAACAACGACATTATTATTTACGCGGAATGATATGGAACCGAATTACACAATCGTCTACTCCAAGCGTAAAACACTGAATATAACCGTCGAGCGGGACCGCTCTGTAGTCGTGAGAGCACCAGAAGGAACAGACCCGCAGAAGATCCGTCAGGCTGTCGAATCAAAGCAACTCTGGATTTACGAAAAGATCAGGCATCCGCAGAAATACCAGGGCATTCCACACCCGCCGGGAAAGGAACTGGTCTCCGGTGAATCAATGCTCTATCTGGGGAGAAATTATCGGATTGACATCGTTGAGGACGATCATGAGGGAGTCCGGTTCGCAAACAAGTTCATCGTGAGCAAAACAACGCTCAGTTGTGCTCGGCAATGGTTTCGGGATTGATATATTGCCAAGGCGAAAGAAAAAATCATCCCCAAGGCGAGATACCATGCTAAGAATATGGGTGTGGAATATAACAAAGTCCTTATTTCAGATCTCAAATACCGTTGGGGTTCGTGCACACTGAAGGGTACTTTAAATTTTAACTGGCGACTGATCAAGGCTCCAATGTTTGTGATTGACTATGTAATCGTTCATGAATTAGCCCATTTGATGGAAAGCAACCATACCGCACAATTTTGGAATATAATTGAGGCTCAGTTGCCGGGCTCCCGGAAAGCAAAGGACTGGTTAAAGGAGCATGGCGCAATTCTGGAGGAGAGTTTTTGAGCTGTAGCTACAGAACACCGCACACAGAATCAACCCTCGCCCCTCGCCACCCCGATCAACTGTTTCGTGGACGGGTGCACCGGACTTGCAATGACACGGTGCGCTGGTGCGTTCTCCACGATTCTGCCGTCATGCAAGACCGCGATCCGGTCGCTCATTTTCCGTGCAACCCCGATGTCATGCGTCACAAAGAGCATGGAGATGCCGCGCTCGTTCTGCAGATCCAACAGGAGTCTCAGAACCTTTGCCTGAACGCTTGGGTCAAGGAATGACGTTGATTCGTCTGCGATGAGCAGATCAGGCGCAAGTATCAGCGCACGTGCAATAGCCACCCGCTGCAACTCGCCTCCGCTCATTTCATGCGGATATTTCCGCATAAAATACTCATCAGTCGGCAGTTGCACCTCACGCAGGGCATCTTCGATTCTTTCGGGAGATCTATCATCGAAAACGCCCTGTATGCGCAGAGGCTCTGCAATCGCCTCAAATACCGTGAATCTGTGGCTGATCGAGTCGCGTGGGGGCTGGTAAACGATTCCAACCGTTTTTGCAAACTCTTTCCGGTCGATATCCACAACCCAACTTCCTCGAAAGAGAATCTCCCCTCACGCCATCACTGATGCAATAAGTATCCGTTTCATCCCATCATCTTCTCAAAGCACGGGATGCAATATGGCGCGCCGTCCAGCAGCCGGATCCGCGTCTCCATTGTGGGTTCGCCGCATCTGGCGCATTCTATTGATTCGTGGATATGCGCCATCGATAGCGGTTCCGGAGCGATCTCTTCTGTTACCAGAAGCTCATCTTCAGGAAGATTAAGTATCGCATTGCTCTTTTCGATGTGTAACCGCTTGAACTCCTCTATTTCAGCAGGAGTTGCTGTTCTCTTCTTGACCTTGGCGAAGAGATCCAGATGCTGTTTGTCGGTTATGACAGCCTCATTCTTGATTGCAATCCGGAGTGCCCTCTGGTTTTCACGGTTCATGAAGGTATAAACGTATTTACCAAAATCATTGAAGATCAGATTTCCTTTGCCAAACGTACAGCCGGTAAGCACCTGGATCGCGTCAACGCCGCAGGAATTGTTCTCAACGATTGCAACCAGTTCCTCATCCTTTGCAGGCTTCCCCAGTTCTCTCAACGCAACTCCGGAGACCCGTATTCCCATTGCAAGTCCCGGACACTGATGCCCGTGAAACCGGATGGCTTTCTTGAGTATGGATTCCGTATCATCAGAATTCATACTCTGCGCTATTTGCCGATACTATTTAAGGATTGTTGTCGGGTGATCTGTCAAGAGGTGAAGAAAATTCCATACGGCATGAAATCGTCTTGCCTGAACTGTAACACTATTAACTACAACAAGCGCGGTAAGTATGCCATGGTTTGTGGCGGTGCGAAGCTTGTGGGGCTGACATTAACATCAGGAGAGCGGGCATCTGGAGGTTACTATTGACGTGGTGCCAGACTGGTATGTGTAGGGCCACCCTCCGCATCAGCATCGTCAACATCGCCATCGCCACAACCCGCGTCACTGGCTGGCGACTCTTCTGTTTGCCCCATGTGCCGGACTTTCGTCCTGTATGCCGCGAGAAGAAAACCGTACAGCGCAGGCCCAATGACGATTCCGATCATCCCGACAACAAAGATCGGCGCGGCAAACGCCAGAAGCGTGATCACCGGATGTATCGCCGCGCCCTTCATCGCGAGGCGGGGGCGGAGGATGTTCTCAGGAATCAGGTTCAGGAAGATTATTCCGAAGATCAGTACCATAGCCCCCCTCGTGTAGTCCTGAATCACCAGATAATAGAGTGTCATGGGCACGATGATCGTGTTCGTCCCGACGAGGGGGAGCAGCGCAAAGACGGCTACAACAGCGCCCCACAGGAATGGATACGAGATTCCGAGCAGGAGAAACCCGACCGTCGCAATGGCTCCTGTCAGCACGCATGTGGTGAAATAGACGTTAAAGAGACTGTGGTAGATCGGTTTCAGTTCGCTTATGAACTGCGAGATTGATTCCTGCTCTGGCAGGAGGTAGATCACTTTATTTATGGCATTCTTGCCATCGATTAAGAGATAGTAGACAAGTAACACAGCTACGCCGAACTGCGCGAGATAGATGGGCATGTTGACGGCAAATCCACTGATTGCGCCTGCAACGAGCGGAAGAAGCTTCGGCAGAACCGAACTCACGAAATCTTCAAATTCATGGCTCGCTTCTTCTATGTACCCGGACGCTCCTGGAATATAGTCCTCAGCAAAGCCGCTTACGGTACCAGAGAAGTTATCCGCCATTTTCCGGATGTTATACTGGGATTCAGAGAGGTTTGAGACCTCGGTTGCCATTGCGTTGATCGCTCCGATGACGATTGTTACGAAGACGAGAAATACCATCGCTATTGCGAGTAGCGACGACACCTGCTTCTTTCCGGTGATGCGAAGGAGGTATGAGTAGAGCGGTGTAAGTAGATAGGCGACGAAGATGCCCCACAATATCGTTGTTATGAATGCTTTTGTGACATATAGTGCCGCAACTGCGACGAAGAAGATTGTTGCTACGGAGATCCACCTGAACGTGCTGCGAGAGTTCATCTTTGGGGTTATCTGTCGGTCATGGGATATATTTTTATGCTCCAGCCGACACTTTTTAATTTTTTCTGGTCGAGTCGAAAAATGCCTGAAACACATCCACACACAACACAAATATCCCAGATCTCCACCCCATGCACCGAACAATAAACCCCCCTCGCAAACAACACCAAATCCACATAAAAATTAGATAGTCATCACTAAGGACTGCTGCAAACGAATAACGATCCGATCACTATCCAAACTTAAGTTTAGCGCGATCAAGTGGGGAAAAACGCTCCATTTGCCGGTATTGAAACATCGTTTGTTCATATATGCAAACAGGTTGTAACAAAAGTTAGATAGACCGGATTTGGTTTTAAACGTACTTGCTCAATAATTAAATCTTTCACAACGTATGCGCGTGAGGGGATGAGGGTATCAGAGAGTATTAAAAAGTCTCCGATGATGCACAGAGAACCTCAAAGTCGTGACGACTCCCAACTCCCAACTCCCAACTCCCAACTTCCGATGTCAGGGTAACGATCGCCTTTAGTATAACAAGATCACATAATAGCCACAATGATCGACACCGAGTTCTTCAACCAGCTGAATCGATTCTCACTCATGGTGCGAAAGAGGGTGTCGAGCGTCTACGCCGGCAGCAGGCGTGCCGTTCTGCAGGGGAGGGGAATCGAGATCGTGGGGTACCGCGAGTACATGCCTGGCGACGATATCCGGACTATCGACTGGCGGGTGTACGGAAGAACCGAAAAACTGTACATCCGCAAATTCGAGGAGGAGAAGAACGTAACCACGCACATACTCCTCGATTCGAGCAAAAGCATGGACTTTTCGAGCTTGAGTAGTGGCATGACAAAGTTCGAGTATGCTGCGATGCTCGCGTGCGGATTCGGGTATCTTGTGGCACGGGAGAACGAGAAGTTCGCAATATCCACGTTTGCAGAGACGATCGATATCACTCCGCCAAAGCGAGGCAGAGGGTATCTGCTTCACACGATCGACAGGTTGAACCAGCACAAATTGCAGGGAAATACGAGATTTGACGAGTGTACCCGGCAGTATGAGAAGATGATCCGGTCAAAGTCGCTTGTCATCATCATATCAGACTTTTTAACCGATCTCGACTCGATACGTGCCGGACTCTACATGCTTGCGCCAAACGACCTGATCGTGATCTCGGTCTTCGATCCTGCCGAATACGACCTCACAATCGAGGGCGACGCAAAATTGCACGACATGGAGACTGGCGAGATCAGAAAGACGTACATCAGTCCGAAACTGAAGGAAGATTACAAGAAAATGGCAGATTTGCACTTCGGAGGAATAAGAGAGACCTGTATGCATGTTGGTGCCGATTTTTTCTCGTTCGGAACAGATCGTTCGATATTTGACGCATTCCTTGAGACGGTGAGGGCAAGATAGGGCGAGGTGGTCAGATGCCGTTCTCGTTTGCAAATCCACTGGCGATTCTTGCTCTTTCAAGCCTCATCCCGCTCATAATCCTCTATCTGATCAAGCCGAAGCCAAAAGACGTGGAAATCCCGTCGCTGATCTTTATTCTGGACGCGGAGCGAAGAGAAGACCGGCACCAGACGATACTGAAAAAAGTCGTCAGGGACCCCCTGATGCTCATGCAGCTCCTCTTTCTGATTCTTTTGACACTTGCGATGATGTCCCCGTCGTACGTCACGACCGCTGACGTTCGCGCTGATCACACTGTAATCATCCTTGATGCGTCAGCATCGATGCAGGCGGAGGAACCGAGCAGATTCGACCTTGCAAGGGCTGCCGCAGAGAAGTTCGTGAGCGGGAAGACGAGCATCATTCTTGCGAAGAACGTCCCGATCCTCGCGCTTGATTCCGGAAGCAAGTCCGACGCGATCTCTGTGTTGCAGCGCATCCAGCCGGGCGCAACCACAGCAAACATCGGCGATGCGATTATACTTGCAAAGAGCATGATCGAAGACGGTAGCGGTAGCGAGAGGGAAGATGCGATCGTTATAATCTCTGACTTCTCAAACGCCGACTTTGGCTCAATCTCGTCAGCAAAGATGCTTGCGAACGCGGCAGGAATCGATGTTACGTACAAGCAGGTCGGGTCTGACGTCGGCAACATCGGAATCACGTACGGCAAACCCGAGAGGAAGGGTGAGACATATAACTATTTGTGCACGATTAAAAATTATTTCAATGATGCGAGGACAGTACCGATCGAAGTATTTCGCAATGGCAAAAAAACCATCTCTAGTAGCGTAACCGTCCAACCGCGCGCAAGCGAACTCTTCGCACTGAAGGATCTTGCGCCGGGCGCAACCGTCATCGCGTTGCGAGAGAGCGAGGGCAAGAGAGGGGGCGAGAGTGGGAGTGACTTGTTTGATGTTGATGATCGCGCATACATCGCAATCCCGGATGCCAAAAAACGGAGAATCATGTTCATAACCGAGACCGAGAGCAAAAACCCTCCTGCAAAGATTGCGATCGGTTCGCTTCAGGATACCGAATGTTCGGTCGTGAAACCGCCTGTTCTTCCGTCTTTTGATGATTACGACATCGTCGTTGTCGGGACGGTCGCAAAGGATTCGCTTCTCCCCGGGACGTTTGGCGACCTCGCATCGTTTGTTGTTGCTGGCGGAAGCCTTGTAGTCCTTGCGTCCGGTGATCTCGGTGAGATTGCGACCGAAAATGTTCTGCCGGTCAGCGTATCAGGAAAAGCGGGATCTGCCGCGCTCACGATACGGAGTTCCAGCGAATTCACAAAGGATATTGCGTTTGAGGATGTTTCTGTCGGCAAACACCTCAAATCCGCGCCAGTGAATGGATCTGTTGTGACTGTCGTTGCAGACGACGGCTCGCCGATGCTTGCGTATCAGAAACATGGCAGTGGCACCGTTGTTTATTTTGGATTCGGCGAAGGCGACCCGGAATGGAACGATTTTCACACGAGAGTCGATTATCCGATCTTCTGGCGGCAGATCGTCGACTGGATGAGCGGGGTTCGTGGAATCGAGGAGTACAATGTCCGCACAGGACGGGTGTATCCTCTGGCAGAAGAGCAGGAGGTGCTGACGCCAGCAGGAACGGTCACAACGGACAACCTGCTCTTTGACAGCGCAGGCGGTTATCGGATCGGGGATCTGGACATCGCAGCAAATCTCTACGATCCGCTGGAGTCCGACCTGACAGTTCCCGTGGTCTCAGAGGAGGCACGCATACTCAAACCCGATACAGCCAGAGCAGAGGTCGAGAAGGGGTTGTGGGGCTACCTGACCGTTCTCGTGATGTTTCTTGCCGGTTTTGAGCTGTACTATCTGCGGGCAAGGGGGGAACTCTGATGGACAGAGGTGGTGCGTCTGGTTTGCGGGTGAAATAGAAAAGCAGTGACGATGGCATTGAAGAGTACGAGCGGTTATTACCGCAACCACAGGATATAGAACTATGGAAGCGACAACCTTCTTCATTTATGCATTCACATCGATATTTGTTATCGTAAATCCGGTTGCCGGGCTGATCACTTTCATCTCGCTAACCTCCGGAATGAATGCGTTTGAACGAAATGCGATAGTAAAACGCTCAGTTGCGGTAGCATGTCTTCTGGCAATCGTCTTTGCCGTATCAGGAGAGTTGGTACTGGGATTTTTTGGTATTACTGTTGACTGTTTAAGGGTTGCAGGAGGCATCCTGCTCTTCGCGGTTGCACTGGACATGATGCATGCAAGAGTCTCGCGCGAGAGTGTAACCGCAGAAGAGATACGAGATGCCACCCAAAGAGAAGACGTCTCGATTTTTCCGATTGCAATACCACTGTTAACCGGTCCGGGTACGATCGCAACTGTGATATTGATTATGAAGACGGGCACAGCACTGGAATTGAAGATGATGGTGATATTAGCCATATTATTGACCTTCGCTATATCTTATCTCACATTCAGATTTGCAAATAAGATCAACAAAATGATGGGAGTTACTGGCGCATTGGTGATAACAAGGGTTATGGGACTGTTCTTGGGGGCTATCGCAGTCAATTTTGTATCGATTGGTGCATGGAACATCTACAGGTCTATGATTTAACAATTCCCATTCCCGAAGATGCCCGGGTGTCAGCTCTTAAGAACCTCTTTAAAAAATTCCAGATAGTTTTTCGCCATAACTTCCTTTGAAAAATGCTCTTCTACGCGTCTTCTGCATTCGTAAGGATCGATCTCACTCACCTTATCAGATACAATGATCTCGCGTATCTCGTCGAGTGCATCGCATAGAAAACCGGTCACACCATCCTTTATCTGATCTGTCACGCCCCCGCTCCGGAGTGCAATAACAGGTGTTCCGCAACACATCGCCTCGGTGACATGCAAGCCAAATATCTCCATGAACGGGTACATCGGAAGCGAGATTACCGCCTTTGCGTTCTGGAGAAACTTTATCTTCTCTTCATAAGTTACGGTGCCATAATACCGCACCTGAGAGCCGTCGCATCGAGATTTCACCTCTTCTACATAGTCCTGACTGGCAACGAAGCGATCTTCGCCGCAGACATCGCCGCGAGTATGTGAATCCTTCATCAACTGGATAAACTCAAGGATTCCTTTATCGCTGCATATCCTGTTGGCAGATAGATAACGATCTCCCTTTTCGGCTTTGAATGGATACAAACTGGTATCTATGCCATGCGGGATGCGTCCACATCGTATCCCCAGACGATTTGAGATGTTCATCGCCTGCGCACGGGATGCTGCGATGAAACATGGATCGCCATGAATTCGTGGGGCTCTATTCCATACACACGTTCCATGAAATACGTGACAGATCTTCGCATCGGGATGTGCTATCTTGTGATCGTATACCAGATCGGATCCAATGTTGTCAACGATGATATCATAGTCCTTCAGGTATTTTTCATAGACGCGATATGCCTTCTCCTCTTTTGTAAGCCAATCATGATAGACCTCTGTAGATTCCTCCACCGTCTCTATCACCCTCAGCTTTGGGAGGTTCTCCGGAAAGATCGAACCCTTGCAGCATGCAACAGCAACTTCCTCGACCTCATCGAATTCACAGAGCGCTGTTGCCAGATCGCCCACAACAAGTTCGGTTCCGCCATACTTCCTAAAATCTACCGCTTTTTCAGCAGTCGAAATGATAAATATCTTCATTTGCTACTCTCCATCTTGAATACGACCTTTTTAACTTCGGTCTTGTCCAATAGCTCTTCTCTGTCCAGTGGGAATCTCGTCATGATCCTTGTGTATCGT
>JAGGRW010000165.1 GCA_021159385.1 Methanosarcinales archaeon | reverse complement strand
GTACCTGAGCCGAAGCGTCCCGATGACGGGATCGGAGTCTACATGACAGAGTGAGCAGACTGGGACGCGGGTGTTATGGGTGGGATGTGGCGATGCGAGTGGGACTGAGCGCGAAACCCAGAAGCACTCATGCGAAAAGTATATCCCCTCGGAAGCGCAGACCAACAATCAGATGAGACTACTCACGATACTGCTCGCGCTTTCGATGTTTTCGACGCTCCTGGCTGCGTCGCCAGCATCAGCAGACTGTGTACATGTCACCCAGACAACCATGCAGTTTCAGGGCGCGGATGCCGTCTTTACGGTTGATTACGATCTGGAATTTCTTGCAAAAGTCTATGTCCTTGCGTTTGGCGGCGCAAAGATCGTACCCGAGATTGAAGAACGGTTCAGGTCATTTGATAATGTTACGATCGGAAGACTGGACTACGAACAGGCAAGTGTGACAGTAAAAGGTGTTTCGCACTACGATAACGGGCACTATTTCCATAACTCGCACGATTTCGGGATGACGATTGAAAAACTGGTTGTGAAGCCGCCGGACGGACCCCCCCGGACATACCTGCGTGTGAATAAGACGCCAAACATATTTTATGAGGATGTCTGGGACTGAATTGCACTCTGCCATCCCACAATCCGTTTTTTGCTGACTTTGGCAAGTCGGGAAGAGAGTTCATCGGCATCGGCAGCAGCCAGATCTTTCGGCGTCTTTATGCCTGCTGCTTGTAACTGCTTTGCGATGGCATCGCCAATTCCCGCGATCCCGGTAAGTTCTGGCGCCTTCGTCTTCTTATTCCTGGTTTTTTTAGCCGTCTTCGCGCCCTTCTTACCTGTAGTCCTCTTTCCACCCTTTCTCACCTTCGCGCCCTTTTTATCCTTCTGCTTCTTCGTTAGCTCGATGTAGCTGCAATACGGGCACCCGATCTCCCACGGGCGTGCGCCTTCTCTTGCGATGCGGATGTGGTGCAGACCCTTGTGCAGGTCGCAGGTCTCATCGGTTATAACCAGTTCCCCGTATCTCGGCGGCGGGAGCGGCAGCGTGAACGTGCAGCCCTTATCGCCACCATTCCCCCCTTTATCCCCTGTGCTCTCCTTCCCAGCCCCTCCACCCCTTCCATCGCTCGCACCGCTACATTTGATGAATCTGCCGCCGCTTCTCGATATCTTGACGAGAAGATCAGACCCGCATTCAGGACAGGGACCAACTACGGGATCGTTTCCGGCTTTTTCGGCAGCCTCCCACTTCAGATGGTTGCAGTACGGGCATCCGATCTCGATCGGGCGTTTTCCGGCTTGCGCGATCAGTAGCTGATGCAGTCCGTGCTCCTCGCAGACCTTGTCGGTGATAACCACCATCCCGTACTTCGATGACGGGATTGCAAGCGTGAAATCACAGTCGGGATAGCCTGTGCATCCGATGAACATGCCGAACCGCGACGGGCGCACCACCATATCCGCGCCGCATTTGGGGCAGGGTCCGACCACGGTGTCGTTGTAGAGCCCGTCCCGCAGGGCTGATGCGATCTCCTCCTTATTTTTTACGAGATCGTCGAAGATCGTGTCGAGCATATCCTTTGACTCATTTATCACAGCATCCTCAGTTATCTTCCCCTCTGCGATCTCGGACATGTCGTTTTCGAGCTTACTCGTCATATCCGGAACTACCACCATCTTTGCATACTTCTCCAGCGTGTCAACTACTGAATAAGCAGTCTTCGTTGGTTGAATCGGAGTTCCATGAACGTAAGCCCGGTCGTAGAGTTTCTGGATGATTTCGTGGCGGGTTGATTTGGTTCCCAGCCCCAGATCCTCCATCACCTTGATCAGTCTCGCCTGACCGTACCTTGCCGGCGGTTTCGTCGTCTTACTCTCGATATCGAACTTCGTCACCCCCAGCACCTGCCCGACCTTCATATCCGGCAGGATGCGGTCTTTTGCCTCGTGATACGGGTAGTAGTACCTCCATCCGGGCTCAACGAGAACCGCGCCGTTTGAAACGAAATCCTCGCCTTTTATGTCGATTATGACTCGAAGCGTCTTCCAGAGAGTCGCGTCTGCGAATGTTGCAAAGAATCTGCGGACGACGAGCTCGTAGACCTTCCATTCATCCGCTTTCAGTTGTTTTCTGGTCGCAAGCGACGCGGGGTGTATCGGGGGGTGGTCTGTCGTCTCTTTCTTTCCCGCAGTTGGTTTGAGCGGAGTTTTCAGCAACTTCGATGCATACTCTCCGAATTCTCCCCCGAGAAACATCGATACAAGCGATTTCAGGTCAATCGTCTTTGGATAAACAGTGTTGTCGGTTCTGGGGTATGATATGAACCCATTCATGTACAGAGCCTCCGCAATCCGCATCGCATTCGCGGGGCTGAGCCCGATCTTGCTCGCCTCTCTTATGAATTCGGTGGTGTTGAACGGAGTCGGAGGTTTTTCTGTCCTTTTTCCTTCTTTTAATTCTGAAACAGTCCCGGTTCTTGCATCTTTGATCCTGGAGAATACCGCGTCGAGTTCATCCTTATCCCAGAACCGATCTTTTCTGTGTTTTGCAGTGAACTCTTCTTTGAACGTTACGTACAGTTCCCAGTACGGCTTCGGAACGAATACGTCCCTCTCCTTCTCCCGATCCACGATCAGAGCAAGTGTCGGCGACTGTACCCTACCAACAGACAGAAATCGCTTTCCGAGACGCTTTGAGGTCACTGAGAGGTACCTTGTCAGCGCAGCACCCCAGACCAGATCGATTATCTGGCGTGACTCCCCTGCTGCCGCGAGATTGAAATCGATTGGACCAGGGTTTCCGAACGAGTCCTTAATCTCCTTTGCGGTGATCGCACTATACCTTGCCCTTTCCGCTTTGACCCCACGATTCACCTTCTTCACAATATCCAGAGCTTCCACACCGATCAGTTCCCCTTCGCGGTCATAATCGGTCGCTATCGTCACGGTGTCAGCCTTTCTTCCGAGCGTTCTGAGCGCGGATACTATTTTGCTATTTCGCTTATCAGGAACAGTCACGATTCCAGCACGGATCAGGTCGCGTGCATCTGTCTTCTGCCAGCTGTTATACTCTTCAGGGAAATCGACGCCAACCACGTGCCCGCTGAGCCCGATCACCACCGCATCACCGGCTCCGTAGGTGTTTACACCGTTCACCCTCGTCATCTTCGACGCGCTGCCAAAGAGGATGCTTGCGATCCGCTTTGCGGTGTTGTGCTTCTCGGTGATGATCAGGTGCATGATGCCATGTTGTGGATATATGCTATATATGCGTTACGAAACTGGGGTATCAGGTATCACAAAACAGGGACCGTGAATCTGAACGTGCTCCCTCTCCCTTCCTTACTATCAGCCCAGATATGTCCGCCGTGCAGCTCAACGATCTTTTTTGCTGTCGAGAGCCCAAGACCGGTTCCACGCGGCGTTGCATCTGCCGTGTAGTACGCGTCAAAGACTTTATCGATCGCATCAGCTGGAATGCCTACGCCCGTATCCGAAACCGACACTAACAATTTGTCATCCTCCTGCTGCACGGTTACAGAGATTTTGCCCTCTGATGTGTACTTTATCGCATTGCTGAGGATGTTTGCAAAGACCCGGGTCAGTCGATCCCGATCGCCTGTTATCATCGGAATGTCCTGTTGCACATCAGTCTTGAGCTTGATTCCCTTGAGCTCGATCGTCTGCTGCATATACCGGGTTGTGTCATTTATAATCTCTCCAAGTGAAATCTGCTCCTTTTTGAGCGGAATGATTCCGGTTTCAAGATTGGCGAGTTCTGTGATCTCGATTGTCATCCGTGTGATGCGGTTTAACTCCTGTCGTATCGCATCCAGACTGCCTTTTTGTTCTTTTGTTATCCTGCCGAGATGCCGATCCCGGAGCAGTTCCAGATGCCCGTCGATCGACGTCAGTGGATCGCGCAGATACTCAACGGTCGTGGCAAAGAACTTATTCTTCTTCGCTTCCGCCGATTTTAATTCGTTGTTCTCGGAAGTCAGTTTGTTGATGCGCTCCGAATCCTTTTCCGACTCGATCTCTTCGTCGGGAGTCTGCGGACGTGGGCTCATGCCAAATCCGATCAATCCGATCAGAATCAGCGTGATCAACCATATCCCGAGAAGCAGCGTCGTGTCTGATGTGGTAAGCGCGCTCGCAATGGCTATCGCCACCGTTACGGCGAGTGCGACTGCAAATCCTGTGCGTGAAGTGTTATACATCGATTGTCACCCTTAATTCGTTTGATTAAAGTACCGACTCAATATAATTATACCTATCGGACTGGAGCGGACTACAGCGGATCGCTGATCCGTTTGCTGCCCATCCGATTCGGGTGTTTGCGAACGTTTCCGGACTGTTGGCACCGGGTGGCGTGGCGCCTCACGTCCCATACACAACCGGATCATCCCCACTCTTTTGATCCGCCCCAGATCGTCGAGCAGACCATCCGGCATCAGCAATGTTTATATGCAATCATACGGAATGTTAGAATTGTCAATTGCCTCGAAATAGTGATATGGAGGGGTATGGATGGATAAACAGAGAGATATTCTCATTGAGCGGCTCGAACAGAAATTAGTAGAGCGGGATCGGACGATTGCAGAGATGTCAAAACCATCATCAGCAACAGCAACAGCATCATCAGCAGCATCAGCGGTCGAGGATCGCATCACCACACTTGAGGGCACAGTTATGGAGCTGAAAAAGGAGGTGCGTGGAATGTTAGATGAACTGCTGTACCAGAAGACAGTCATTTCCGAGATGCAGCAAAGGATCGAATCCGGTCAAAAAAGTCGCAGAAATGTCAAGTCCGCTGAGTACATCGTAGCAGAGAGTACCTCGGAAGCTCATTCCGGCTACGATGAGCGGGACGGCATAATCATTGCATGTTGATCAGGGCACGGGAGTACCGGAGTGGAGGTTCGTGTGCATATCAAGGATATAGAGTTTGAGAATTTCAAATCGTTTGGGAAACAGGTGAGGATACCATTTTTCAACGATTTCACCACCATTTCAGGACCGAACGGCAGCGGAAAATCCAACATAGTGGATGGTGTCATCTTTGCGCTCGGCTTGTCCGGTTCCAGAACTATGCGTGCCGAGAAATTAACAGATCTGATATTTAACGGGAATGGAAGCAGCAAAGGGGATAACAAGGGAATTAAATCTGCGAGGGTCACAGTCAGATTCGATAATAACGATCGGTGCTTTCCTGTTGATTATGACACAGTTGAGATCACTCGCAAGGTCAAACAGACCGAAAGCGGGTATTACAGTTACTATTATTTCAATGATCGCGCATGTACACTCTCTGAGATCCATGCAAACCTTGCCAAGGCTGGGATACGTCCGGAAGGGTGCAACGTGGTCATGCAGGGCGATGTGACCCGAATCACAGAAATGACACCGTTTGAGCGGAGAAAACTCATCGACGAGATCGCAGGGGTCGCAGAATTCGATGAAAAGAAGGATCGGGCGTACAGCGAACTGGATACTGTTCGTGAACAGATCGAGCGGATCGAAATCATCCTCTCAGAGGTTACGCAGCAGCGCAAGAAACTGAAGAGAGAACGCGACCATGCGATGAAATACCAATCGCTCAAGGACGAACGGAAGCGATATGAGGCGTTTCTAATCCTTTCAAAACTTAAGAATGCGACGCACGAGCAGGAATCAATATCAAAAGAGGTTTGCAGCAAACGAAGTCTCGAAGAAGATTTGATGTCCAAACTCTCCGAAAAGAGCGACAAACTTACTGAAATAGAGTCTATTTTGAAAGATTTGAATGAAAAAATCATGCGAAAAGGAGAAGACGAACAGATTCAGATAAAAACGGAGATTGAACAGATTCGGGGGGAGATCTCCAGATCAATGGATTCCATCGAACTGCTCGAACAGAATATCCAGGACGCTGCAAAAGAGCGGCAGCGGCTATATATCGAGATTGACGGAGCGGACAATCTGCTTTCGTCGTGCGAAGAGAAGATTGATGACGAACATCTGCGGAAAGAGAGTGTTTTGGCAGAGATCGAGAGAAACGAATCCGAACTATCGCTGATTCGAAATAAAATCGATGAAGTGGACGCGAAGTATGCGGAGAAACGAAATCGGCTGGACCGTGAACGGAAGAATGTCGAGATCGCAAAGTCCGCCAAAAACGAATGTATGAGGGAGCAGGATCGGCTTCTGGATGTGATTCGGCGCAGGAACGCAGAGGAGGCTGAGATAAAATCCGATATCGAGAGTGCGGAGAGGAGTATAGCATCGGTTGATTCTGACCTGGCGGGTCTGAAAACCGGGATCGATCAATGCACACAGGGCATAAAAACCCTTGTTGGTGATCGAAGCGATCTTGAGAGCAGCAGATCGAAACTGAGGCATGAACTTGCCGATCTCGAAAAACGTTTGCACGATCTGCATCAGGAATATGCCAAATCAGAGGCGCGTGTCAGGGTGGCGGAGGACGTGCGGTACCCCCATTCCGTGAAAGTGATTTTGGAGGCGAAGAAGATGCGGGAACTGCCAGGAATCTACGGTACGATCGCATCTCTTGGCAGGGTCGAGCAGCGATACGCGACCTCGCTGGAGGTTGCTGCCGGCGCTCGCATGCAGAACGTCGTTGTGGACAGCGATGAGACTGCCGCTCACGCAATCAACCTGCTGAAACGAAAGTCCGCAGGGAGGGCGACGTTTCTGCCGCTCAACAAACTCAGACCGAATTTTTCGTACGAAGACATCTATGAACACAAGGGAGTAATAGATTACGCAATAGATCTCGTTGATTTCGACTCTAAACTAGAAAAAGCATTCAAATACGTGTTTCGTGATGTGATAGTGGTTGACACGCTCAAAACGGCAAGAAACTTGATCGGAAGGTACAACATGGTCACGCTTGCCGGAGAACTGGTCACAAAAGCCGGAGCCATGACCGGAGGCTCCACATCCGATCGTGGATCCCATTTTGCTGCGATGGAGCAGGAAAAACTGGTGAGACTCGCAGAACAGGTCACGGAATACGACTCACGACGAAAGAACATGATTGAAAGAGTCAGTTCGATTGACATGCATATCTCGTCCATAAACGATGAAATAACCGGGCTCGAAAAGGAGATCGCAAAGAACAATCTCCAGATCGAAGAAGTTTCCGGAAGGAGTGACAGACTCAGTGAAACCATCCAAAAAAAGCAGCAAAGTCTTGAAGAGATTAAAATAGAACGTGAAACGATACGCAACCAGATGGAAGAGATCGAATCAAAGATCGCAATTGAATCGGAGCACTTGCGTGGATTGGCAGAATGCGTAACAAAACTGGAGAGTGAACTCAAGGACTCTGAAATACCGGTTCTGAATACTCAATCCGACAGGATAACGTCTGAAATAAATAGATTGAAGGAAAGAGTACGTGATATCGAGGCAAATATAAAATCGCTGCTCCTTGAGAAGGATAATACAAAGACAAAGATCGAGACTGATAAAAACCGCATAAAAGAGATTGAAATCCGAAAAGCAGATCACCAATCAAAAATTGTGCAGCACACGGATGATATAACGGTTTTTGAGGGAAAACTCGAAGAGAAGATGGGGCGGGCGAAGCAACTCGACTCAGAGCTCTCGTCCCTTCAGGAGAAGCGCGCAACCGTGCAGCAAGAGCGCGACACGGAATCGACATCGCTTAACAGGGTGCAAAAAAGCCTCGATAAAGTGCGGTGGGACGTGCAGGCGCTGGTCGCAACAGAGGATGCGTTGAACGAACAGATAAACGTTCTCCGCATCGAAATCGACGAATCCGGAATCGACGAATCGCAGGACGTCCCGACGGAAGGAGAGGTGCGAACTCGCATCCAATCCATCGATTCGGCGATGGAAAAACTCGAACCCGTCAATATGCGTGCACTTGAGGAGTACGACGCGGTAGAATTGAGAGTATCCACACTCAAAATGAGAATCGAGACGCTTTCGGTTGAGCGAAATGAGATCATCGACCGGATCGAGAAGTATGAATCTCTGAAGAGACAGACGTTCTTTGATTCGTTTAATAATATCAATGAGTACTTCAAATCCATTTTTGCAGAGTTATCTGGAGGGCACGGCGAACTGATCCTCGAAAACTATGAGGATCCGTTTGCAGGCGGCATGACGATCCGGGCGCAGCCGGCAGACAAAACGCTACAGCGGCTCGAAGCGATGTCTGGCGGTGAGAAGAGTTTGACTGCGCTTGCATTCATCTTCGCGATCCAGCAGCACCAACCCGCACCGTTTTACGCATTCGACGAGATCGATATGTTCCTTGATGGTGCTAATGTCGAGCGAATCGCGTCAAGAATCGAGAAATCGGCTGAGAACGCGCAGTTCATTGTTGTTTCGCTGCGCAAGCCGATGATACAAGCAGCAAACCACACCATAGGCGTTGCGATGCAGGAAAACGACATATCGAGCATTACCGGCATGCAATTGAATTGAGGCTTGAGATTGAGGTCAGGTTTAAGTGGTGCGGTAGCGTAAGCTATATCGTAAAAATGCCGATAACACAGTAGAGGCGGTTGCATGGGATTATCAGACGTAAGAGAACAGATTGAACGGATAGATAGTGAGATCTTGAAATTGGTCGCGGAGCGCACCGATCTCGCAGGCACGGTTCTCGAGTTGAAAAGAGCCAGTGGAAAGAAGATCGAGGATGGGGTGCAGGAACAAGTCGTTTTGAATCGTGCCATCGATTACGCAATCGAACTGTGTCTCGACACAGGTGCAATCAAGCAGATTTTTGAGATTCTGATCAGAATGAGCATCGAACGCCAGCACGAACTGAGCGGCGAAGGAAACCTGCCATGACCTCAAAAAAGCATAGAATTGCGATAATTCTTGGATCAAAGTCAGATATGGATGTTGCAGGTCAGGTAACTGATGCTCTGGATGAATTCGGCGAAAATTACGACCTTGTGATGATCTCTGCGCATCGCGATCCTGAAAAGCTGGATGATTACATCAACAAGAGCAACGCGTTGATATTCATTGCGATAGCCGGACTGTCAGCAGCCCTCCCAGGCACAATCGCTGCAAGAACTGACAAACCGGTGATTGGAGTTCCTGTGGGAAAGAAACTCGGAGGACTCGATGCACTCCTGTCAATAGTGCAGATGCCATCAGGAGTTCCTGTGGCGTGTGTTGGAATCGACAACGGCGAAAATGCTGCACATCTTGCGATGAGGATATTGCGAATTGTAGAAGAGTGTATGGGGTCTGTTGATTGATCCTGATATTCTATGATCTTCGACCGGCAGTGCGATTGCTGTGCATAATTTTATGCACAATTATTAGGAGGTGATCCAGCCGCAGATTCCCCTACGGCTACCTTGTTACGACTT
>JAGGRW010000044.1 GCA_021159385.1 Methanosarcinales archaeon | reverse complement strand
GCTCCCGACCCCGCTGTACTCCGCGAACATCGCAAGCGCAACAACCGCATTCCTGACATCCTGCGGCGCATCCCGCACAAATCGGTATGCACACCTGCCAGTGAACCCCTGCTTGAATATCGGTCTCGGATGCCCCCGCTTTGCATCATACACAGTATTAACCATCACACTGTGAGTATCATAAGACTTCGCATCCGGCTTCTCAGCAAGATAACGCGCAAACTCGTCCCGCTCGACGCTCATCTTAAGCTCCCCCGGGCAGGCATGGTTCCATTTCGAAAGAAGCGAATTAAAGACCGCAACCCGGTGAGGAAACATCTCGGTCACGCTACTGTTCCCGTACTGGATGCACGCAGGCGACATGAACAAAAACTCTATCGCCCCGCCATCATATCGCGAAACCTCCACCATCAGCTCCTCAAACGTAAGAACACTGCTCGTAACCTCTTCAATCCGCAGATTCCCCGTCTCAAGATCGATATCCATGCCCTCAAGGATCAGCGGCTGGATCAGTGACTGGAATATCTCAATCTCGTCCGGATCAGTGATCCCGATGTGAAACCGGTACGTCTGCCTCGAATAGAGCATCTTGTTCCCGGGACGCTTCGCCGCCCTGCCAAACGTTCCAGAAAGCCCGCTCACCGCAATCGCCCCAATCTCCGAATCGTGAACGCGCCCACTCGCCCCCGGATTGGATGAGCGCATAACAGCGAGCAGTGCAGAGTAAAGCTGGTAACCGGTGCTGCTTGGCACCTCAAAATCGCTCTCTGGTCTGACCGTGAGCATCATCTGTTGCATGAGTATAATAGACGTGCTCATCCCTTATGAATCTATCGTTATTCCACAATACTTGCATTAAACTGAAATTAAAATGCTACACTTGCATGAGTACGCATTAATACCCCTGCAACCGAGCCGCCACAAACTACCAACCACTACCACCCGACCTCACTGCCCCCCGTCCACAAACCGCACAACCGCCCGCTCAAATTCCACCACATCGGCAAGCTCCGACTGGATCATCTCAAGAACAACAGCATTATCAACATCCCCGTACCTGTGCACCAGCAGATTCCGAAAACCAGCCATATCCCCGAGTCTCTCGGCAAGATCTTTCTCAATCACACCTTTCTCCCCGAGCAGATGAAACATCCCCCGGTACTCCTCTGCCCGTCCCATGCTCTTAACCGCTATGATATGGCTGGCAATGTCAATACAACACTCGATGATCTCAAGAAGCGAGTACTTTGCAGCCTGTACACCCCTGTAACTGCCAAGAAACTCCTCAGAATCCGTATATTCAAACTCATTAAGAAACTCAAGGTTTCGCTCGATAATATCCAGTTTCGACTCGATTACATCCTGATCAATCTCCATAAATTAGCCGCCTCCTGCGTTCTCTATCATACTCCCTCAAAAATGGCTTGAAATCAAGATACTCCTTTAAAACACCAGTCTCAAACTCAACTCGCTTCTTCTCATCCCGCACAAACACGAGCTTTCCATATCGCAGAACCTGATTCAGGAACCTGACCGGTCGCCGGTTCAGCACACGCAGATCAACCTCCCTCGCAAGATGACACCTCGATTGTATCTCACCAGCCATCCGCACCCCGTACCGGTAATCAGGAGCGGCATCGTCTGCAAGCAGGACACCCACATCGATGTCACTATCTTCCCGCATTATCCCTTGTGCGGCAGATCCATAGAGGTATGCGGCTATAACCTCCTCGTGTTCGCTGATGACGGACTTCAGCGCTTCTACCAGATCCGAATCATGGTGATTCAATGTACCCCCCTTCCGGTTCTCCGGTGTATGCTTCGTGTGAATCGAACTCGAGTTTGCCCTGCCTTGTGCAGCCTCCCTGAAGATTGCAACTCTATCTGCCCCCGGCTTCTTTATCGTCGATCCCGGAGAGCTTGCGAGCTTTTCTTTTGAGTCAGCCTTCGCCGCAACGTCCATTCTCATAATCTCCGAAATCGTTTTTCGCATAACTCCTACTTATATCCACCATCTATCATGAAACCGACCCGCCACAGTTTCCGGAGACTTATGCATAAACCCTATCGCAATCACACAACGTTTGCAACATCGGGCATTAATACCACAAAAAACCAAAAAGTACCACTACCATGAAGACATACATCTCACCACTCGGCTTTGAGACCACGCACGTAATCTCACTCATTGTGAAGCACGGAATCGAAAAAGGCGACCGCATCATCCTCCTGCGCCCGAACGCACCCGATTCCCGTGCCGACCGTGCAGTCGAGGACATCAAGGACCTCACCACAAAAGTCGATCGCACAATTACCGTTGACGTTGCGAAGATCGATCACCACGACTTCGGTGCGATGATTCTCAGGTTCATGGATCTGATATCCTCAGCCGCTCCGCCAGCCGCACCCACAGGCAAAGTCATCGTGAACCTCTCAGGCGGACCCCGCGAGATACTGGTTGCACTCACCGCTGCGTCCATGGCACTTTCGGACTCGATCTACAAAACCACAAACTGGAGCGACATCGACCGTGAACTCTCGGAGATCGAACTGCCGCACATCGCCCGCACGCTGGACCGGGCGGCGTGGCAGATACTGGATGACGTCCTGAAACACGAGCCAACGACGCTAACAGCGGTTGCAGGACGCATCGGAGCGTCCGGGAGCACAGTCTCCCGGCAGTCTGCGAAACTTGCGGGATTGCGTGCGGTCGAGATCACGCCTGCTGGCAGGAAGAAGCAGATCACACTCACATTGAGCGGCAGAGTGCTGCTGAGGGCTTGTGGGATGTGTGACTGAACCGACACTGTCTGAAAATCAAGTGATTTATCACCGCGGTCTGCGAAGCACAGCCGTTGGTAGTACGCGGGGCGCAGAGTTTCGAGACCGTTTTCAACCCTCTCTCGCGGCTCTGTGCACTCTACGGTAGAATATAAGGGCATGGCGATAACACTCGGAAAAATCGACAGTGCCGACTGAACCCAATCGATCGAGCCGCAACCTCGCCCAGCATCCTTCGAAACCACAGAATCCGTCAGAATCGGAAACATCCTGCTCGATGCAGCCCGCCTTATGACTACAACTCGTTTCGAAGTTTAAGAAAAGCATATACCGGATTAATCCGAAAATCGCGTCCATATCCAATACAGAAGGTGAATCACAATGAAACAGACATCAATAACCCATACCACGCCGCTGACAGCGCTAACCTCGCTAACCTCGCTAACCTCGCGGATCTTGCCGATCTCGATAGTCTCACTGATCGTAATCGCAATAGTCCTCGGATCAGGCTGCGTCGATCCCGGTACTCAGACCGGCACAGGCAACGACACGACCGGCAAGGCTGCCGAGTACCTGATTCTCGCTCCAAAGACGCTCTTTGTCGGAAGCGAGAGTTCGATCAGCATGTCAGCGTTTTCAGGCAGCGGGCATGCTCCCGCGGATCGGAGCGTACAGTACATGCTCGTTTGCGAGGACAAAAAGAGAACTCCGCTTACTATCGCACAAACAGGCAAAAGCGGACACACGGTTGCGCATTTTGAGGTTCCTGACCTCGAAGAAGGGACTTACTCGCTCGTTGCAGAGCCGTCAGGGACGAGCGAGGAGTACAGCGCGACCGTCAAAGTCACGAAGAACAACCCGGTCTTTATCGAGACCGACAAGCCGATCTACAAGCCGGGACAGGTGATACACGGCAGAGTTCTTCTTGTCAACAACAATCTCCTGCCGCTGACCGATTTCGTGGAACTGGAGATTGCGGACGCAAAAGGTATCAAGGTCTTCCGGGAGACGCTTGAGACAAACGATTTCGGAGTAGCTACGTTTGATCTGCCGCTCTCAACCGAGCCAAATCTCGGAACATGGAAGATCAATGCCCAATCAGGCAGATCGACGTCGGTTGTGGACATCGAGGTCGAGCGGTACGTGCTCCCGAAGTTCGAGGTCGCAGTCGCCCTTCAGAAGGACTGGTTCCTCGTCTCTGACCCGATAACAGGCACAGTCTCCGCGGACTACTTCTTCGGAAAACCGGTCGAGGGGACTGTCACAATCGAGGCTGCAAAGTACGTCGGCACATGGGAGACCTACGCTACATACAGCGCTCTTCTCGAGAACGGCTCTGTCGAGTTCGATCTGCCCGCAGTCGAGTGGATCGCGGGGACGTACGGCGCAGGCGGGCAGGGCAGCCTGATGTTGAACGTTTCAGTGACTGACACCGGGAATCACACCGAGATCACGACGGAACTCCTGAAGATTGTCCAGTCGGACACGATTCTCCACCTGATCCCTGAATCAAACCGTCTGAAGCCAGGGCTTCCGTTCGAGGTTCTCATTGTCACCGAAGACCCCGACGGAAAGCCGGTCGATACGGACGTTGAAATCAGGACTGTGTTCCGTGAAGAGGGCTACACCGAAACAGGGAAAGACGACACCGTATCAACCGAAAACGGGGTCGCAATCCTTGAGTATACCGTTCCTGACAACTGCACGGGCGCCCACATCGAGGCGACCTGCCGCGACACGACGGGCGCAACTGTTCGCCAGACTGTGGATCTCGATGCCGCGTACTCGCCCGGCGCAAACTTCATCCACATCGTGCAGACGGAAGGCGGCGTTCCCGATGTCGGCGATCTGATCACCTTTGCTGTTCACTCGACGAACCCGGGAACAGTCTTCTACGACATATTCGCAAACGGCAGGACCGTCTACTCGGAGACGAGCGATGACGCTGACGCGGAGATTGCGGTCACGGTCACGCCGGAGATGAGTCCGTCCGCAAAGATCGTGGTATACATGATCAATCCGAATTGTGAGGTCTCTGCCGACGTTTTACCGTTTGATGTCAACTTTGAGACGAGTGTTGACCTGAAATCATCATTTTCTGGCGAGACCGCGGCTCCGGGAGACGCGGTTGGCGTGGACTTCGATGCAGGTGTGGAGTCGATGATCGGAGTTGCAATCGTTGACGAATCGGTCTATGCGCTGAGCGCAGGACGGCTTAATCTCAGACAGGTGTTCAGTGAGCTGGAAAAGCGATTTATGGAACCACAGGTTGAGATTCACCCGAAACACGGTTACTACGACCCCAGACTCGTCGGAACGTACGAGGTTCTGGACGACTGTGGAATGCAGGTGCTCGCATCGCCGTCGTTTGAGATCCCGAAGATTCCGGAGCCGCCCGAGCCGCAGGCTGTGGGCATGAAAGGCGGCAGGGGCTTTGGCGAAGAGATGGTCGGTGCGATGGATATGGCGGTCGAGGAGATTGCGGAAGGAGCAGCTATGGTTGTGCCCGAAGCCGAAACCACGTCTGCGTACGCTCCGAATGGGGCAGAGAATGAAGCAGACGGCGAACTCGCTTCAGTTGAGCGTGTGCGCCAGTTCTTCCCGGAAACGTGGCTCTGGCTCCCTGATCTCGTAACCGACGGGAGCGGGCAGGCGCATCTCGATCTCACAGCTCCTGACAGCATCACGACGTGGCGGCTACATGCGGTCTCGTCATCGGATGAGGGGATCGGGATATCAGAGGCGGATCTGACAGTATTTCAGGAGTTCTTCGTTGATCCCGACCTTCCGTACGCGGTCACCCGCGGAGAGGTCTTCCCGGTCTCGGTTCAGGTCTACAACTACCTTGATACGCCGCAGGACGTCAGACTGACGCTCTCGTCGGGCGACTGGTTCGATATCATTGGCGATAATGTGGTAACCGCAACGGTAGCCGCAAACAGTGTTGCGGATGCAAGTTTCACGATCACGCCGACTGCAATCGGCACCTACGTGATCGAGATTGCGGCGCAGACCGAAAGGAAGGCGGACGCTGTCAGAAAGGAGTTGATCGTCGAACCGGAGGGGACAAGGCAGGAGATCGTCGATAACGGGAATCTGCTGGCGGGTAGAGTCACGCTCGACGCAACACTTCCGCAGGGGATTGTAGCTGATTCGGGCAAAGTTCTCGTGTCGTTTACGCCAAGCATCGTTGCGCAGACGATAAACGGCGTGGACAGCCTCCTCAACATGCCGTTTGGCTGCGGCGAGCAGAATATGATCATGTTCGCCCCGGATGTCGAGGTTCTCCGCTACCTGAAAGAGACCGACCAGACGAACCCCGAGGTTCAGGCGAAAGCCGAACTATTCATAACGACCGGCTACCAGCGCCAGTTCACGTTCAGGCACAACGACGGCTCGTTCTCGGCGTTCGGCGAGGGTGGACGCGAGGGTGGCAGTTTGTGGCTCACAGCGTTTGTTTTAAACTCGTTCTCAAACGCTCGAAGCGTGACATCGATCGACGAGTCGGTACTCTCTGATGCGTCGGACTGGATCTGCGCCCGCCAGAACACGGACGGCTCGTGGGAGTCGGTCGGCTTCATCTGCCACGAGGAGATGATCGGCGGAATGGAGGGGCGGTACGCGCTGACAGGCTTTGTTACGATCGCACTCGCCGAATACGGGGGTGCAGACCCTGCGATCATGGAACGGGCGCAGAAGTACCTTGAAGGTGGCATTGAGAGCGAGACTGACCCGTATCCGCTTGCAATAGCAGCAGTTGCACTCCGAAAACTCGGAAGCCCATACGCTGACACAGCTATCGAAAAACTTGTCGCGATCAAAAAAGAGGATGAGAATGGCGTCTACTGGGGTTCTGGCGAGGTTGTGACACCCACCACTCCCGAATCGCGACCAATCCGACACAGCTACGGCATAAGCCCGCAATCGAGCCGGAACATCGAGATTACATCGTATGCCGCGCTTGCCCTGATCGATGCGAAGCACCCGCTCGCAAACGACGTCGTCAAATGGATTGCGGCACAGAGAAACTCGCTCGGCGGATTTTCATCGACGCAGGATACGGTCATGGCGTTCAGAGCGCTTGTTGCCGCTGCAATCAATCAGGGCAGGGAGATCGACGCGACAGTAACGGTATCAGCCGACGGTGTCACGATCAAAGACGTTGAGATCGATGCCGGGAACTTCGATGTGCTCCAGACCGTGGAGGTGCCGGATGGGACCCGCGAGGTGGAACTGACGCTCACAGGAACCGGAGAGGTCTGCTATCAGCTTGTGAAGCGGTTCAACATAATCCTTCCTGAACTAGCGCCCGAATCTGACCTGCAACTGGAGATCGTCTATGATGCGACCGATGTTGCGGTAAACGACGTGATAGCGGTCAGGACGCGGGTCATGTACACCGGACTTGCGGAATCGACAGGCATGATGATTGTTGATGTTGCGGTTCCCACAGGATTTGCACCGGTCGGAGCGAGTCTGGATGCGCTTGTTGCTGATGGTACGATCACGCGTTACGAGATTGCTGGCAGGAAGGTTGTCGTGTATGTTCTCGACCTGCCGCGAGGAGAGGCGCTCTCGTTTGAGATACGGATGCGGGCGGTCTTCCCGGTGAAAGCGATTGTGCCTGACAGCCGGGCGTACTCGTACTACGATCCCGAGGTCTGCGCTGGCGTGCGGGGAGGGGAGATCGTGGTTGCGTAGGGTGTCGCGAGGGAGTGGGGGTGAGGAAGATTACTGATTCTGATGGATTCTGTGGTTTTCAATCTTTGCGCCGTTCTCGTCCCTCTCGTCTTTGCGTTCCCTTTGATTTAACGAGAAAGGGCGGCGTTAAGCTCTGGTTGCACATCCAATTGACACTTATGTAAAAAAAGCTCAATTTGTGGCGGTGCGAAGTATAGCTTCACGAGTTTCTCTGCGAATCTGATCTGCGGCTCGGTGTTATCGGCGTCAACACTCCCAACTCCTGCCCGACCCCCCAAAAGGGTCCATGTCCCTGATGCACCCGCAACTCCGGACGAAACATATATACTAAAAGTTGGAAATGACCAATTAATAAGATTAGCAGATGGTGCAAATAAAAATGTTAACTCAAAGCGCAGCAAAAGATCTTATAAAAACTCCAAAGATGAAAAAGAGCGATGATAGTTATGATTTTCCGATTCCCGGAGGATGCAAAAATGACCAACCCAACCCGCCTAACCGTCCCGGATGTAACAGACACACTCATCAGAGAGATGGTTTCAAAGATTGTGAAACACTTCCATCCCGATAAGATAATCCTCTTTGGCTCAAGAGCGTGGGGGGAGCCGACCCGAGAGAGTGATCTGGATCTTCTGGTCGTGATGGATGTCGATGGCTCACCCATCCGCAAAGCAGCCGACATTTCCAGGATCGCAAGACCCAGACTACTGCCTATGGACATCATTGTGCGCACGCCTGACGAAATAGAACACCGGATTGAGATAGGGGATCCGTTCATCAAGAAGATCATGAACCTGGGGAAGGTGCTGTATGAATGAAGAACTGGTCAAAGAATGGGCAGTAAAAGCCGAAGAAGATTATTTGACGGTTGAAGAACTCTTTAAAATACATGTCAGACGATTTGCTACAATAATATGCTTCCATTCACAGCAGTGCGCCGAGAAATACCTCAAGGCATTACTCATTACTCATAGCCTGCAACATCGAACCACCACGAACCCATTCATTGGAGACGCTGCTTGATTTGATAGTCAGTGAAGTACCCGAACTTGAGCAATATCGGGACATGCTCACAGATCTTACTCCGTACAGCGTACAATATCGATATCCGGGAGTGGTGGCAACCCGGGACGATGCCAGATATTGTGCCAGGATTATACAAGAACTGCGTAAAGTGTTTCAGGAGATACTAAAATGAGCTGCTCCATCATCAAAGCAAGAACGAGATGCAGAAGCATTAACCATCGATTAGTTCAGGTTCTTCGCTGTTTTGTATGGTAACTCGAGTATCTATGCTGCCAACCGGGGCAGTACTATACTTTATCGACTATATGCTGATGACTGGAAGACCAGTAGACAATTAAGTGCAACCGAAACCATTTACCCATACGCAAATGTTTGAACGAGCCTGCCGCGAGATTCTTGAACAGATCCTGCAGAACGAGATAACGAGCGATCGCGAACTTGACATCGCAAAGAAACGGGTCAGCGCAAGATATAGGCTCCCGAATCTGCCAAAGAATTCGGATATTCTTGCGCTCTGTTCTGCGGATGAGAAGAAGCGTGCGATCAGGGTGCTCCAGCGAAAGTCGGTTCGCACAATCTCAGGCGTTGCAGTGGTTGCTGTTATGACCTCGCCGTATCCATGCCCGCATGGTGCGTGCATCCCGTGCCCGGGCGGTCCCGCGTCCAGTTTCGGCACGCCGCAGAGCTACATGGGGCGGGAGCCCGCTACGATGCGTGCGATATCGTGCGGCTACGATCCGTACGAGCAGACTGCGGTTCGCCTGCGGCAGTTGCGGAAGATCGGGCACCCTGTTGACAAGGTTGAGCTGATCGTTATGGGCGGGACGTTTACAGCCCGACCGCCTGAGTACCAGCGGTGGTTCGTCGGGCGGGCTCTCTCGGCTATGAACGATTTCGACGATGCTGCTGATTCCTCAAATTCCGCGGATTTCTCTGAGACCGCGAGCCAGAAGCCCGATCACGACTTCAGCCCCAGCCCCCGCTCCACCTCTACCC
>JAGGRW010000024.1 GCA_021159385.1 Methanosarcinales archaeon | reverse complement strand
TCCATTTGGTGCCGGCAGCCTCACGCCCTGCGGGCGGTAATGTGTAATCTGTAATGTGTAACATGTCACCCTTCACCCGTTACACATTACTGACGGCGCAGCCGTCGTGCCGATGGTTCTGGCTGCTGATTCGATGTAGGATATGTCCGGGTCTTTCGATTTTGTGACGGGGGTTGGGACTGCGATTATGATGAAATCAGCGTTGTTTATGTCTTCCGGGTTGTCTGTGAAGGAGATGTTTGGGTTGTCATTCGCGCCTGCGAGTTCCCTGACCTTGCCAGCATCCACGTCGAAGCCGATCGTCGTCAGATGCTCTGAGAAACGCGAGTGCGAGCGGCAGTCCGACGTAGCCGAGACCGGCGACGCAGACCGTTTTGTTGTTCAATTCAGGATTCATTTGAAAACCGCCCACTCTTCTATTCCCAAACTCAATTTCAATTTTTTATCGATTTTCTTTATTGTTTCATCAGGTAAATGTCCCAACTTTCTCGCAACAAGCCCCCGTGGCACGGTCATGATGTATTCACACCGCACTACCGATGTTTGTATCAACCCGGAATACTTAAAATCCTCAGTCCCCTCAACAATCCTATATTCCGTCTCTTTCAGATTTTTTACAATTCGAGAGGTTATTCCAACCATAATCAGATCATCAAAACGCCTATCAATCGAATGATCGGAGATGATCAGCGCGGGTCGTGCCTTCTGCGATGCCCCTTCCGAAGTTACAAATGGAAATGGAACAATGACGACATCGCCACGATTATAATTCATAGACATCTTCCTCTTTACTATCCCAAATATTTTTTAGTGCCTGTTGTTGCAGCAACAAAGAGCCCTCATCGACTTGAGTCTCTTCTTCACGCACAAGTCTTAAAACCAGAACATCTTCTTCGTCAGCCAACAATTTGAACCGCATGCCAGTCTTCAACCGCATCTTCTTGATGCTTTGTCTTGGAATTGATAAATATCCTTCTTCCACGATTTCTGCATATAGTGTCATCTTTTATCCTCCACCTATAAGTTCAGTTTATAGCACCTTATTTTTAAACTTTGCATAATGTTCCGCCCCAGCCCCAAAAACGCAATCATGCGCAACCGCCACGCCCCTTAAGGATCACCTGCGGATGGCGAGCCCGAGCGCCCCAAGCTCTATGCACAAGAATCCACGGGGATCAGAGTGCCAGCATCCACGTCAAAGCCGAGACCGGCGACGCAGACGGTTTTGTTGTTCAATTCAGGATTCATTTGAAAACCACCTGATCGTCTCTTTCAACCCATCATCCAGCGTGTACGAGGGCTTATACCCGATGATCGACTCAGCCCTGCGTATGTCAGCAAGCGAATGTTTGACGTCTCCTTCTCTTGATTCCACGTGTGTCAGACCGGGGTCAGTTCCTGTACCTGATGCTTTTATTATTGTCTCTGCAAGTTCGTTGATGCTTACCCGTTTCCCGCCACCGATGTTGAATATCCCGGTCGCACTGCTTTTTGCAGCCAGAATATTTGCGCTGACAACGTCTCTTACAAAGGTGAAATCTCGTGTCTGCTCGCCATCTCCGTAGATTATCGGCGATTCGCTGTTCAGTGCCTTTGTTATGAACTTTGGCATCACCGCGGCGTATTCTGATGATGGGTCCTGCCTTGGTCCGTAAACGTTAAAATATCTGAGCGATGCGGTTTTTAGCCCGTAGATCTCTGTTACGACCTTGCAATAGTACTCGCCGGTCAGCTTGGATACTGCGTAAGGCGAGAGCGGATTTGGTACCATCGATTCCTCATTGGGGAGGACTGGGGTGTCACCGTAGACCGATGAAGAGGATGCGTACATCACTTTCTTGATGTTATTGTCCGCAGCAGCGATGAGGACGTTCAATGTTCCGCTTATGTTTACTTCATTCGTCTTCGCAGGATCTTTTATCGAGCGAGGCACTGATGGGATCGCTGCCTGATGGAAAACGTAATCGGCTCCGTCAAAAATTTGTTTGAGTAGATTCAGGTCAGTTATGCTGCATTTCACAAACCTGTAATTTTCGTTGTCGAGCAGATCATCGTTGTTCTCCAATCTGCCAGTGGAGAGATCATCGACGACGATGACTTCGTTTTCATCCACCAGTTCGTGTGCAAGATTCGATCCGATGAACCCATATCCGCCCCTTTCACCGCACACACCCAACCGCAATCCGCCATGCCATGTCACAGTAACAGTTTCAAACGCCGCCACCGGGTCAGCAGACCTATCCCCACCCTCTACCATGACCGCTGCCTGCAAACATGGTGCTGAACGATCTTCTGACAATATTCCCCCACCGAAAGCCGCAAGTAGATTCTACACACGTGAGGGTACCGATAGCGACAACAGAAAACGTCAGAACCAGCAAATTTCAACCCGGTACTGCGCCACTACCATCATAACCTCTATATCTCAAAATATATTCTCTAAATAATTTATCTATCAATCCATATTGATATTTATCTGGCTTTACAAGTAACCCGTTCCACATAAGTTTTGGATTGATCATGCCCTCTTCTGTCCATCCACTGCAAGCCAGAAGACCTTCCCCCTGTATTCCACCTTCTTCATTCTTCCGCTTTCCTCCAGCCATCGTAAGCTATCGTGAATATCCCCTATCTCGAATTTCTCGAGCGTTTCTAGGACCTGCTCCTCCCTCATTGGATGCCGTCTTATTATTGCTAAAATAGCGTCTTCCGGGTTTGCGAATCCTTCGATAGAAAATTCACCAGTCTCCTCTGCAGCAATATCCACCACATTACCATCACCAAGAATCGCGTGTGCTAATGCGATGGTCTCGTTATCCGGTGGGACCGCCCATGATTCTGCAGGAGGTCTTATCGGGACATTTATATATATTCTGTCAGGTTCTATCTTCTCAAGCCTGCTTCTTATTGCTTCCAACTCCTCTTCCGAGTCATTGATCCCTTTTACCAGCATGACTTCCAGCCATATCTCGCAATCAGACTCCTGCCTGAACTGTTCCATGCCTTTGACAACAGCCTCAAAACCAATCTCGCGATGCGGTCTGTCTATCCTTCTGAATGTTCCGGCAGTTCCAGCATCAAGGGATGGCATAACAACATCTGCCTGTGAAAGCTCATCTCTTACATCTTCCCTGTAAAGGAGCGAACCATTCGTATCAACAGCTATAGGCACGTCTACTAGCTCTCTTACCTCCCGGATCAACCAACCAATGCTTTTGCATAACGTCGGTTCGCCTTCCCCTATAAAAGTCACAAAATCTATTTCACCATCACCATCACCACGACTATGACTACGACCGCCCGTTACTTCTATTGCTCTCTTGATCTCGTTTAGTATCTCTTCCGGTGGAAAGAAGTCTTGCCGCTGATTGGTTATATGCGCGGTCCTGCCGAGCTGGCAGTACACACAGGAATAGTTACAGGTTTTAAGTGGGATCGGATTGACGCCCAGAGAGCGACCAAGCCGCCGTGATGGAACCGGTCCGTAAACCATCTTCATTGTATGCTCGCCCATATCTCTCTTATCGCGTCCGATACTGCCCCATCTGAGAATTCAACCACTGGCATGGCTGCAACCATCGCCTCGGTGACCACAGGATCATAAGGAATATTTCTGACAATCATAACCCCACGCTCCTGACAAAACCCGGTAATCCTCCTGCTGTTCGCTTCATTGATGTCGTACTTGTTGATGCAGACAACTGACGCAATCCCGAAGTGTTGGGTCACATCGAGGATTCGCGCAAGGTCGTGCAGTCCTGACATCGTGGGTTCGGTTACGACCAGCGCAAGGTCCACACCGGTCAGGGACGCAATCACAGGACAGCCGATGCCGGGCGACCCGTCGATCAGGATGAGGTCAGATCCTTCCTCTTCTGCGACCCGCTGGGAATTGTTCCTGACAACGGTTACCAGTTTTCCGGACGCTTCTTCGGCGATATTCAACTGCGCGTGAGCCATCGTTCCGTACTTCGTCTTTGAGATGAATGCGTACCCGGAGACGCGTTCTGTAAGGATGATCGCATCCTGATCACAGACGAAGACACATACACCACAGCCCTCGCAGCGTGCCGGATTGACTGCATAGCCGGACTTTGTAACGCCCGTGAAAAAATCTCCGTCCCGGGCGTCGACGCCGGAGGCGTTAACGCCCGTGAAAAAATCTCCGTCCCGGGCGTCGACGCCGGAGGCGTTAACGCCCGTGAAAAAATCTCCGTCCCGGGCGTCGACGCCGGAGGCGTTAACGCCCGTGAAAAAATCTCCGTCCCGGGCGTCGACGCCGGAGGCGTTAACGCCCGTGAAAAAATCTCCGTCCCGGGCGTCGACGCCGGAGGCGTTAACGCCCGTGAAAAAATCTCCGTCCCGGGCGTCGACGCCGGAGGCGTTATCCGATATGGCATGGAATCTACATGCTGCTTCGCATATTCCGCATTCTATGCATTTCGATTTATCAATTGCTGCAACTTTTAAGCCTTTGAACTCCTCTCTTTTCACGATCTCCGGATGCAGCAGCAGATGGAGGTCGGGCGCATCCACATCGCAGTCAGCAATAACCGTGTTCTTGGCAAGGGCTGCAAACGATGCGACGAGTGTTGTCTTCCCTGTGCCGCCTTTTCCGCTTATGATGGTTATCTGCTTCATAATGCCCCCCTGATTCCATCGATCATTCCGGAAAATCGACTCTTCCACTCCGGAATCGCATTCACGAATGGTACGCCTTCCGAATAATGCTCTGCGATCTTCTTATCATAAGGAATCTCAAGCAGGATCGGAATTCCCTCTTCTTCGCAGTAGTCGTAGACATTCTGATCCCCGATCCCCGCTTTATTTATGACGACGCCAGAAGGAATCTTTAGCACTTTAAGCACCTCTACTATCAGTTTCAGATCGTACAGCCCAAACGGCGTTGGCTCTGTCACAAGAATACAGTAATCACTGCCCTCTATCGCTGCAATCACAGGACATGCCGTTCCAGGGGGCGCATCAACGATCACGGTCTTTTCCGGATCGATCTCCTCTTTGACATGGTCTATCAGGGGTGCTGCCATGATCTCACCGATATTCAGCAGCCCATACACGAGTTCTATGTTGTCGCCACTTCTCCCCTTCCTGACAACGCCGATCTCCCTTGGCTCCTCGCTGATCGCATCCCGCGGGCAGACCATTGCGCATAAACCACAGCCATGGCAGAGTTCAGGAAAGACCATGACCTGTGTCGGGAGCACGACGATTGCGTTGTACTCACATGCAGCCGCACACTTCCCACAGTAATCACATACATCGTTATCGATCTCGGGCATAAGCGTACATGCTGACTTTACATTCTCTATCTCTGGTTTGAGGAAGATATGCGAATTCGGTTCTTCGACATCGCAATCCAGTAACTGTACATTTGAGAGCGACAATGCAAGATTTACCGCTATCGTGGTCTTTCCTGTACCGCCCTTTCCGCTTGCTATTGATATGATCATTGTTGGGTCATCTCTCCTGGTTTAGTGATTGACATTCTGTTATGGGGGTTGCGCCGCCGAGTTTGTTCCGATGGTGCTTACTCTTGGGGCTCCCAGACAAAAGGGTTGCTCCGATGTACCCCCCGTAGCCCCAGCAGCAGGATGGATATCTGGCTCATACCTGCATCACTTAAAAGAATTGATGGACAAAAAAATATTGTTAATATTTGTTATATGTGTCTAAAAAGATTATTTTGTTTTCGTTCTTTAAATAAACATTAGATCGTCTAAAAGAACCTATATAAAGCCCTCTTGTTCCCTTTCTTGCATATCTGGTCATTTGGATTTGCCCCGGTCATGGAATTTATTATGTGGTTCGGAGTATACAAAGGTCACGGTTTATAGAACACTACCGGATTTTCAGACACTGCCGTTTGCATGAATATCACATCTCGTTCTCTGATGGTCTCATATTTTCGAGCGGGATATAATACTTGCTGTACCGAGTCCCTGAGAGATCCCTGAAGTCCCCATCCGGATCCCGGACCATGACCGTGGCACGCACGGTTATCCGGGTTATGACCCCCTGGTAGGTCGCACCGTCGTATTCAAACGAGACGATGGATCCCACTCGCAGATCGTACTTCTCACGGGCGCGCTCTGTCTGCGTCACCAATCTGTGGGTTGCCTCGGTGTGACCGAAGATGTTTCTGCTCAAACGCCTGAAACGGGGCCTGGAACAGCTCGAGGAACCGAAGAGCGCAGTCTCCAGAAGGTGGATGATCTCGTGCTCAAGGATGCGCATGGTCGCCTCGAGCCGGTCATGGCAGACGATACCGTTCACAGTCACCTGCCGCGTGACATCATCAAACGTCTGGAAGATGAGTATCGTCGATAAGACGATTGTGTACGTTTCCGGGTTCCTTCTGTATTCGATCTTTCCGCCCGCCCTTGTCATCCTCTCCGATAGGCGGAAAAATATCTTTCCACTGTAATTCTTGTTGAAGAATCCACTGAAGAAGTGGGCATCGTACAGATAGAACATGCGTGCGAGGTCGTCCGGTCCGATCGTGTCGAAGTTCCCCTGCTCCATGGATCCGGATTCCGCAAGGGTCTGGCGGTAGATCGTCCGGTTCTTTTTCCTGATCTTCTTTCGTGTATATTTGAGATTGGGTAAATCTTTCATAGCGGTCAACGTGATACTTGCGTCGGCGGGCTTGTTTATTAAATCTATGTCTGTTGCTAACGTCTGACGTCTACAGGATCGTGAATTGCGCAAGCCGCAGAACCCGAACCACGAGCGAAAAAGAGAAGAACGACAACCCGTCTTTCAGCACCCCGCGCCAGCCAGCAGTGGGGCTACGGTTCTCTATCTCTTCTTTAACAGTTCAAAGAACCGCTTCCAATCCATTCCAGCCTGCTTCAGTATGCCGGGCAATGTCCCTCGCTTCACCTCTTTCTTATCCGGGACAACGACCAGATACGTTTTATCTATGCTCTTTTAATATAATGAAATATGGCTTCCTTTCTGCCTGATTGGTTTGAATCCATCTCTCTCCAGTACTTTGACGATCTCTTTTGCGGATAGGATCGGCAGTTTCATGCCAGACTCGCCTGCAACGGTGCAGTTACGTACTCGCTCAATATAACTGTGTCACTGGCAGTCTTCAGATCGATTCCCGCATCCACCAAACTACTCAACCACATGCATCCGCTTCTCTTCCTGCCCACGCCACTCGCGCTCCGCAGCAGTCCTGATCATGATCTTGTGCGCCGCAACCTCGGCTTTTCGCTTCGCATCAAACGCATTGTCACCCATTGCGAGCGCAATTCCCATCCGCTCCTCAACGATCCACCCGCTGTGGTATGCGAGCGGCTTTCCGAAGAGGTGGATGTTGACCCCTGACACAGCCATCGCATCGAAGACGCCCCTGTACTCGGGATCAAAACCCGCTGCATGCGAGATGATCACATGCGATGCGGCTGGCGCAATCGGATCGAACACCCGGTAGCCGCCACGGGTTCCGGTCGGCGGGATCGGGAGCCCGGCTGCCGCACGAACATGCAATCCGCCCTCGTTAAACCCCTGCGGATGCGAGATATACGTAACCATGCCAGTATCGTGCGGGCGGGGTGCGCATTCGTTGGCGTAGACCTCAACAGAACCGTCCTTCACGCGGACGAAGAGTTCGCACCCGAAGACGCCGACTCCGCCCAGCTCATCAGTGATCTTCCTTGCAGCCTCGTAGATCTTCTTTTCCGCTTCTTTTGCAAGCGCAGGGTCCGGGTCATGGTCATGGTTGCGGTTACGGTCATTGTCATTGTCTTTTCCAGCGGACTCTCCGATCTCATCCACGTGATACGGCAGGTACTCCGCAACGTTCGGGCTCTGCCACGATGAGTGGTAATCGCCGTCGATCTGGTAGTGCCCGATCGGCTTCGGAAACGTGGTCACGATCCCGCTACCGTCCTCGTCCAGATGCCTGACAGCAAGTTCGGTGACCTCGGTATCAAACGGCACGTACTCCTCGATTATCGCCATCTCTCCTGACCCGCGGGTCTCGTATCTGGCAGCGTTTATCGCAGCTTCGATGTCTTCCCTGCCTCTGATGAAATACGAGCCTTTGCCGCTGCTTGACATGATCGCTTTGGAGAAGCACGGGTATCCGATCTTCTCGACCGCGTCCCTGAACTCAAGGGGGTCGTCTGTTCGCGTGTAGGCGTATGCGCCCGTCTTGACGCCCGACGCAACGATCAACTCCCTGATGCGCTCCCGGTTCATCGCCGCATAAGTTGCACGTGCATTCGGCGTCACCAGATACCCGTCCTCCTCGAACTCAAAGAGGATATCAAGGTCAATCGCCTCGATCTCGGGTATGATGATGTCAGGTCGTTCCCGATCCACGATCGAGCGCATCGCATTTGCGTCCATCATGTTAACGGTGTACGCCCGGTGCGCTACCTGCTGTGCGGGCGCTCGCTCGTACCGATCCACAGCAACTATCTCCATTCCGAGTCGCTGCGCTTCTATTGCAATCTCCTTTCCAAGTTCGCCCGCGCCGAACAAGAGCAGTTTAAGCGACTTCTCTTCGAGCGGGGCTGCGATGATGTCGAGTTTCTCCATGAATATCCGTCTCCCGTGAGTCTGGATGGTATTGGCTGTGAGGTAATTATAGTTTTTCCGACTGTAGCATTAGAATGCATGATCCAGGATAGTTAATTGGAAATATACTAAACCGTACCTGTTTTTTGTGTAAACGATGCTATGGACCTTACCATATAAGCACGTGTCGGTGCACGGGCAGGACCCTGCGTCTGCCCCATGCCGCTGTGAAGCCGGGGAGGTGGGGCACTATGCCGCAACGATAGTGTTGGTTATGAGCGACAAATGATAGGGAGGGTTCTTCTGAAGAGCCGGATCTGGGGAAAACCTCACGTCTGGTTCTGTGAGTGGGCTCATAGTAACCTCGAAGCCAAGAATATGGCATGAGGTGCAGCTATCGGGCTCTACTCGACATTACACGAATCTGGTTGCCACAAAATCAGAGTGTTTTCACTGAAAGCGTTCATGACCCCCGCGGGTCGCCCGATGAGCATGAAAATCTCAAACACCATTTTCGCAGCAAAGTTCGATTGTATCTCTTGTCCATAACGGCGATGGTGCCACCGCACTTGTTTATGTAATAAATGGTGGGCGTGTCTGTTTTTGATGTGTGCAAGGATGTGCAATCCTCAAGTACGAAACGCGGATCGGTCTGGTTGTTTTTTTGTGCCTGGCGTGCATGGCAATTTGCCATGACAAACTTTATTGAACGGTCCAATCATTACCTTTTTATAGGGGTGTGCTGGTGGGTGTAAGTACCGGCATCTATGAACCGTGTGCTCAACGATTCGCAGGCGGGTCCTGGTCGACAACGCAGGTGCATCGACAGCGGCAGAGGATGCAGGATATAACCAAGAATATACAACACGAGGTATAACATGAACAGAGCAAACAACACTATACTCGCACTTGCGCTGATGGTTGCGCTCTGCGGTGCAGCGAGCGCGGCAGAACTGCATGTCGGTACTGGACAGACATACTCCACAATACAGGACGCTGTGGATAATGCTACG
>JAGGRW010000198.1 GCA_021159385.1 Methanosarcinales archaeon | reverse complement strand
CGCGCCCAACGTCGCGCCGGGCACCGTTCAGCGACTCATCAGTCCCCGAGAAGGCTTCCTATGACGCCCGACGATGCCTGCCCCGACGTTCCGCCAGATGACCGCCCAGTCGGCATGAACGGGCGCACCGCAGCCGCAAGATTCGCTATCGTCATCGACTGCAGGATGATGTGACCCGGACCTGTCAGTGTCGTCAGGAATATCCCCTCGCCTCCGAAGAGCGAGGTCTTGATGCCGCCGGCACGCGTGACATCGTATCCGACAGTAGCATCGAACCCGACGACCGACCCCGTATCCACTTTGACGGTCTCCCCGCTGGCGAGGTCCATCTCAACGAAGTCCCCGCAGGCGTGTATGAATGCGGTGCCGTCTCCGCTCATCTTCTGGAGGATGAAACCCTCGCCTCCGAAGAATCCTGCTCCGAGCTTCTTTGAGAACGTAATATCGAGGTTCACACCATCCTCTGCGCACAGAAACGCATCCTTCTGCGCCAGAAACTCGTTTCCGTGCAATTCAATCGCCCTGATCCTCCCGGGCACATTTCCTGCGAACGCCACGTAGCCGCTGCCGCCTGCTGGCGTGAATTCGGTGAGAAAGAGTGACTCTCCGCTGAACTTTCGCTTGAGTCCGCCCAAAAGCCCGCCTTTCATCTTCGCTTCCATCTGCATGTTCGCGCTCATGTGGTTCATCGCGCCTGCCTCGGCGTGCACGATCTCGCCCGCTTCCAGATGGATGGTTATGACCTCCAGATTGTCTCCTGTGATTTCGTATCGCATGACTGACCTCCTCTATGCGTGTAATATGGGGCTTACGGGATATAAATTATGGCTCTTTCTGTAATTCGTGCATGGCATGTATCTCGCAGGATGGATCGTGCTCTGCGCGCTCGCAGCAGGTTATGGGAGCTGTGGGCATCTGCGTCGTGGTGTCGCTGGCGGACTCGCCGCCGGGGGGTCGCGGAAGCGAGAGGGGGGGGCTGTGGGTGTGCCACAAAGGGCGATTTGCATGCGAGGGGGCAGCACCCCGTTTTGTTTCAGTTCGCTCAAAATAAGCCTCGCCAGCAACCATGTAATTGCGGATGTTGTTTTGAATCCAGATATTTTTATCTCACCACGAAGCTATGAGCTGTTCGGTTCTGGTCGTCATCGTTGGTCCCCATATCAACAAGGAGTAATCCGCCTATTTTACCCATTTCAGCGGCTTATCTATCACACAATACGCAGAAGTCCTACCTCTACCACTCAATTTAATCCTTATGGCTCTATGTGCCCCACTTCCTTTTACCACCATCTTCTCGTATTTCCGAGCCTGACAGGTTATCACCTCTCCTTCTATGGCATCTCCTTCGTCCTTGTATATCGGCATGAAACCCACCTACTCTACCTTACCTTCTTTAATTAGTTCTTCAACGACTTCATGCACGGTCTTCAGGTCTATTTTTAAGTCAGTGGACATTTCATACATATATACGCCTTCGTGGCTCTTCAAATAATCTTCTATCATATTTTTAGCCTCCGAGTAAGAAACATCCTCTAACACCACGACCCTTTCCACAACCGCTCCCAACTTATTTCTCTTAATCTCTTCGAGTTCCCTTCTCAATTCTACTATCTCATGGGCAAGCGCGTATATTATTTTACCCATATTTTTCTCGCTCTCGAATGCGAACTTCTCAGGGCGCATGTCCAAAACTTCCCTGAATGTAACTACTTCTTGCATCATTAGCACCATCTACATCAGCTTGCATATTTAAAGCTTCTATGTTCTCGTTGCCCCCTCCACCGCCCGTGCTGTGCGTGCTTCGTCGCAGGCGATGATGGCCGGGGGAGCCTCTGCGTCGTGGTGTCGCGGACGGATGCGCCGCCCAAAAGCCATACTGTTGCAAACGTACACAGAATCGTCTAACGGGGTGGTTAAGGGTTTTTGCGTTTATTCCGCGAGAAACGCAGAACGCCGCCACCCCCCTCAATTCCGAACTGAAATGCTTAAATCCGTTTGCGCACAACAGTTTCGCCATGACATTCTCGCCGGTTCTGGCATCAAAAGCGCTCTGGCAGCTGAGGGTCAGAAGACGCCCGTTCGTCCTCTCACACGGGATAAACGCCAGATGCAACCTGAAGTGTAAGTTCTGCGAGTACTGGAAGGAGCATGGCTCTGAGATGGGAACTGAAGAGGTGTTAGATCTCCTTGACGAAGCCAGAGCATTCGGGATCAGGGTTTACAACGCATGGACAGCTGAGCCGCTTTTGAGAAAGGATCTTCCCGAGATCCTTGAGCACGCCCACGCAATCGGGATTGCAACGTCACTCATAACCAACGGAAAACTCCTGAAAGAGAGAATCCCTGACTTATCCAACCTCGATTACCTCTCAGTCTCTGTGGATGGCATAAAAACGTTCAAAGAGTTGAGAGGAATCGATTTTGATTGCGTGCTTTCCGGGATCATCGCAGCAAAGGAGGCGGGTCACAAAATCCTCCTGAACTGCGTCATAAGCGGGAAGAATCTGGACGAGATCAGGAATCTGATCTATCTGGCGCGTGATCTCGGCGTGTGGGTGTCATTCGAGCCGATTCACGAATTTGGCGGGATCGGAAAAGAGGTGTGGGATGAGATCGGGATCCGGGACGTGGGAAAGTACGAGAGAACAATCGACCAGATCATCGGACTGAAGAGGAGCAAATTCCCGATCATAAATTCCCTGACTTATCTGGAGATGATAAAAAAACGGAAGCCCAACTTCAGATGCCATGCGGGAGACCTCATCCTCCACGTCACCGCTGACGGCAGAATCGAGAACTGCCGGGTCTGCCGGACGCATCTGGGCGATGTCAGGGACGGAATCGCAAACGTCTGGGAATCTTCAAGAGACGTGCGGAAGAAGGCAAGAGAGAACTGCGGGGGCTGCTTATTCTTCGGATACGTTGAAAACAGCCTGCTCTACGAGTTTAATCGTGAGGTGATGGCACATTACGAGTGGATGTGACGACGCAGAGTTGCGTCGTTGTGTCAGCCATTGTGCCAGTTTCAAGAGTTGTTGATGGGCCCACTGCGATTCGAACGCAGGACCGCTCGGTTATGAGCCGAGCGCTCTGACCTGGCTAAGCTACGGGCCCACAGACGCCGCCAACAGGGCTCGAACCTGTGACCTCGTGGTTAACAGCCACGCGCTACTACCAACTGAGCTATAGCGGCTTCTCGGATATTCCACATATCAATCGCCACAGTATAAACTTAAACCTTGTGTTCGGGGAGGGGATTAGGGTTATATGATCGGGAGTGTAAAATTGCAACCGTACTGGAATGGAATGTGTTGATCATGATAACTGAAATAGAACTCCCAGACCTGCACAAGATCGCAGGACATGAAATCAAGAAAGATTTCATCGAAAGCATCATCGAAAATAGGGTAAAGACGCAAAAGATTATAGAAGATCAGGGAATTTCAGTGCTTGCGTCCGTCATGGCAGAGGTATTGAGCGGGATTTTAGAGCAGAAGGATTTGCATGGCAAAATCAAGACTGTACTTGGATAGTACGATACTTATCACCTTTGTGTTCGGCTCTAAATTGGAACCAGACAAGTTCGATTGCGTTTCACGCTTGTTTAACTACGAGAACATCGATCTGGTCACCTCGCTATATGCACTCATCGAGCTCTATAATTATCCCATATTTAATTTTGAGATGGATGAACAGGAAAAGAGGTTACTCGCAAAATCTGCGATCATCAGTGCTCTTTTGACCGAAACGGAGATTGTACCAATGCTTCCGAGAGCGATAAGATCGTACTATAATAATACTTTTAAAATGGTAAAATCACCCCTTCATCCTCTCAAGCTTCCGCTTCGTATTCTCAATCAACCCGACGTCGAGCAGTTTCATCAAAAAATCAGGTAGTGGCGGGAAGGTATACTCGCGTCCCGCTTCCGCATCCAGAATCGTCCCATTCTCAAAATCAACATCAAGAACCGCACCATCACCGGAATCAACCTCGCACTCCACGAGCGGAAGCCCGATGTTGATGCTGTTTCGATAAAATATCCGTGCGAAGCTGGGCGCAATCACGCACGAAATCCCTGCACCGAGGAGGGCGCGGGGCGCGTGTTCCCGTGATGATCCGCTGCCAAAATTCTTTTCTGCGACGATGACATCGCCTTTCCTCACATTCCCGGCAAAATCGGGTCGCACAAGCTCAAACGCGTGCTTTGCAAGTTCATCCGGGTCCCCGGTCACGAGATACTTCGCAGGAATGATCTGATCGGTGTCCACGTTCTCCGGAAATCTCCACACCCTTCCTCTGATATTCTTCTCCATCGTTATCACCTGTCAACAGTTGGAATCAGTTATGAATCAGTTATTAAAGATCGTTCGGATCGGTTATCCGCCCCGTTATCGCGCTTGCGGCAACCACTGCCGGGTTTGCTAGGTAGACCTCCGAGTCCTTGTGCCCCATCCTGCCGATGAAGTTACGGTTCGTGCTGCTGACGCACCGCTCGCCCCCTGCAAGGACGCCCATGTATCCGCCGAGACATGCGCCGCACGTCGGTCCTGCGACGTAGGCATCCGCAGCCATGAACGTCTCGATCAGCCCCTCACGCAGCGCGTCTTCAAAGACGCTCTTGCTTGCGGGAACAACGATCATGCGGACGTCCGGATGCACCTTCTTCCCCTCAAGTATCTCTGCTGCGCACCTGAGATCCTCGATTCTGCCGTTTGTGCATGAACCGAGATACGCCTGATCAATCGTTACATCGATCTCGGATGCCGGAACCACGTTCTCAGGGAGGTGCGGTTTTGCAACCATCGGCACGATCTCCGCAGCGTCGTATTCAAATGTATCCTCGTATTCTGCGTCCTCGTCCGCGTAGACCGGGGAATAATCTCCGATGACACGGTCTTTCAGATACGTTGAGACTTTCTCGTCCGGCGGGATGATGCCGCACTTTGCGCCAGCCTCAATCGCCATGTTCGAGATCGTGATCCGGTCAGACAACGATAGCGAAACGATTGCAGAGCCGTAGAACTCCATCGACCGGTAGAGCGATCCGGAAACTCCGATATCGCCAATGATGTGTAGGATTATGTCCTTTCCCATCACGTAATTCCCGAGTTCCCCATCGACTATGAATTTCTGGGTTTCAGGAACCCGAAACCAGAGTTCCCCTGTTGCCATTGCGGACGCCGCCTCCGATGACCCGATGCCTGTTGAGAGCGCACCGAGCGCACCGTAGCTGCATGTATGCGAGTCTGCGCCAACGATCAGCCTTCCAGGCGCAGCGAACCCCTCCTCGATCATAATCTGGTGGCAGACGCCGCCCCTGCCGACATCAAAATGGTTCACGATCCTGTATTTTTTAGCGAAGTCGCGCATCGACTTTGCCTGCTCCGCGGATGCCACGTCCTTGTTCGGAACGTAGTGATCCTGGATCAGGACCGCCTTCTCACGAATCGGGGCGGCACCAAACTCTTCGAAGACCTCAAACGCAGGGAGCCCGGTCACGTCATTCACCATGACGTAATCAAGCTCCGCGTCCACGATCTCCTTTGGCGATACACTTTCTTTGCCTGCGTGTGTCGCGAGGATCTTTTCGGCGATGGTCATTCCCATACCGCGAAGGTTTGGTTATGATCGGATAAAAAGATGTGCGCGGGTTCAGGCGTGGGCGCGGGAGTGAGGAGATGGAGGGCAGAGAAATCACAGACCGAATCAGCCATCAGAAGGGCAGAACCAGAAGAACCAGAAGTCGCAATTACACGGGCTCTTGCGAACAACCTGCACCCGGGTGTTAACCAAAACCGATCTCATCTTGCAGATGCAGCGGCTACCGCCTCGTAAATCCCCTCTGCGATCTGCTCGATTCCGCCTCTTCCATCAATTGTTGCCAGCACACCCAGATTCGCGTAATAATCGATCAGCGGCTGCGTCTGTTTTTTGTACACCAGGAGACGGTTGCGAATCGATTCTTCCTGGTCATCGTCACGATGGTATAGCGCTCCTCCGCACCGGTCGCAGACACCTTCCTCTTGCGGTGGATTGAATGTCAGATGGTACGTAGCGCCGCATGTGCAGACGCGGCGGGCTGATAGGCGGGTGATGAGATCAGTGTCAGGGACCTCGATGTTTATCACGATCTCGATTTCCCGGTCCAGTCCGGAAAGTATTGACGCGAGCGCGTCCGCCTGTGGAATCGTTCGTGGATACCCATCGAGGATAAACCCGCAAGCAGTGTCCGGTTGCGAGAGCCGGTCACGGATCATCTCAATTAAGATTGCATCCGGAACGAGTTCGCCCCGGTTCATGTATTCGGCGGCATGGTCTCCGAGTTCGGTCCCGACCGCCCTTCGCAGGATGTCTCCGGTCGAGATGTGGGGGCTCTCCAGTCTTTTTGAGAGCAGTTGCGCCTGGGTCCCTTTTCCGGAGCCGGGGGGTCCCAGGAGTATGACGTTCACCAGTGATCTCCTCCTCTCGCTCCTACTCCCCTCCGAAGAGCGACCGCATCATCGGATGCATCTCCATCATCTGCTCGGACGCCAGATCCTCATACAACCGATAGACGATACTCACAGTCAGGAGCAGTCCTGTGCCGCCTGCGCCGCCGACTGTCCCCATCATCGATGCTACGAGTGTCAGCGCGCCTATGAACGCTCCGCCGATGATCGTGACCTTCGGAATGTAACGTTCCATCACCCTTGTTATCGACTGCGGGCTGCGTCTGAATCCTGGTATCTGCATCCCTGAATTATGTATGTTCTGCGCGACGTTCTTTGCGCCCATTCCGGTAGTCTCGATCCAGAAGAGCGCGAAGACGATGCCGCCCAGAATCAGCATCGCTGCATCGCAGAAGACGTGGAGCGTAATCTGCCAGACCGCGGGCGCGGCGTGACCGAGATTTGCATAATGAGTCTCAACGAGCGACGGAATCCAATCACGCGGGCTGTGAATCGGCGCAAGATAGTACATTGCCCCGTTGACCGCGGTAGTTCCGCTGAACTCCCCGAGTATTGTTATTCCTTTGTTGTGCAGCATGATCCCGATCATCTGAAGATTTGCCTGAAGCGCCCTTACGAGAATCATCGGAAGCACGCTCGCGTAGATCAACTTTACCGGAAATCTCCCGCGTGCGCCGCGAACAGCGCTGTGTGCCAGTGGAATCTCGATTCGTGTACTCTCAACAAAGACAACAAGGAGAAATATGGCGACGGTTGCTACGAGCGCAAGGATTCCAGTGGTTATCAAAATATCGACGAAATCGGTTGGCAGTCCGACCTGTGAGAGATACGCCCATCTCGGGATAAGCCCGATCGGAAGTCCCTCGTCCATCTTCCAGTTGATCATACCGGTTATGAGCTGCTGGGAGATGCCTGCAACGATGAAGAGCCCGACGCCAGACCCAATGCCCCATTTGGAGACGATCTCATCCATGAACAGGATAAGAACACCGCCGACGCAGATCTGTATGAATAGAATCGCAGTCAGCATCGCTAACGAGACACCGAGCGTAGCCGCAACATCTGCCGACGGCTGGATGTAGCCGCCAAGAACCTGCGGAAGCGCCTCAAAGATTATCATCACGAAGACGAGCATCTTCTGCGCGCCCTGAAAGAGCGCCTGATCATGCGGATCAGACATATCGAGATGTATGACATCCGCACCAACCAGAAGTTGCAGAATGATCGAACCGGTCACGATCGGACCGATTCCGAGAAGCATCAGTGTCCCGCCCTGTCCGGCAAAGAACGCCCGATACATCGCGAACATATCGACCGATTCGGGAGCCATGCCAAAGAGCGGGATGTTTCCGAGCGCGAAATACATGGCAAGAATTCCGGCAGTCCACATCAGCTTCTTCTTGAGATGCACATGCCCTTCCGGGCTTGTGACCGCGGGTAGCCTGGCAAAGATCGACTCAAGAATCTCTCTAAGACTCATTGTGACACCGAACCATCCGGTTAAGCGTTAGTGGGAATCGCGGTTCCGCCAGCATTCTCGATCTTCGTTATCGCACTTGCGGAAAATGCTGGCGCAGATATAACCAGTCTCCTGCTCACGCTGCCAGTACCAAGAACCTTGTCGATGCCGAACTCGCCGACGTCGATGTGTATCGCGCCGTCCTTCTCCTGAGCGACTCCCTCGCGCAAGAGTTTCGGTGCCATCGAATCAAGTTCATGCACATTCACGATGCTTGTGTTGGAAACGACCTTCTGCGGGCGTGTGAACCCGTGTTTCCCGTACGTGTATCCACGCAAAAGCGCCCGTGTTGCATGATGTTTGCCTGCACCACACTTACCGCGTCCACCCCTGTTGCCTGCGCCCCGCCGATTCTTATGCGTGCCTCCGCCGCATGTGCGTGATCCTCGAAACTTCTTTATATTCATCCTGTGTAGCCTCTATTTTTTTCAGATTCCGTATCTGATAATAACAGGTTCTTATGGATATAAAAGTTATTCTATGGCTGGCAGGTTGTCGCGGGTTGTTGTGGGAGTTATCTTTATATTGCGTAACTGAAGATACCACTACCATAATGACCAGTGTTATCAATTCATCAGGTAAAAAGAAGACCGCGGTTGCCCGTGCGACCATCCGGGAGGGCAGCGGCAGAGTGCGCATCAACAAGAAGCCGCTTGAGATATGGGATCCCGAACTTGCCAGACTCAAGATGCAGGAGCCGCTCATACTCGCAGGCGAGAATATCGTCAATGGTATCGACATCAGCGTCAATCTGCATGGCGGCGGCATTATAGGGCAGGCGGATGCCGCGAGAACCGCAATCGCCAAGGGACTTCTGGCATGGACGAACGATCCCGCGCTAAAACAAGCGTTCGCCGAGTATGACCGCAGTCTGCTGGTCAGTGACGCGAGGAACAAGGAACCGAAGAAGTTTGGCGGCAGGGGCGCAAGAGCGCGCAGACAGAAATCGTACCGGTGATTGCGATATGATTCCAGTTCGTTGTTTCACCTGTGGGAAAGTCATATCCGGTGCGTGGGAAGAGTACAAGAAGCGCACAAAACTGGAAGATCCTGCGAAGGTTCTGGACGATCTCGGGATCAGCCGGTACTGCTGCCGGCGGATGATGCTCACCCACGTCGAACTGGTGGATGAATCGTCGCCGTATTATTGATAACCATAGAGAGGGGGCCGTGAGGTAGCTTGGTCCATCCTTCGGCGTCCGGGACGCCGACACATGCGTTCAAATCGCATCGGCCCCATCATTATTTTTTTTATTTGAGAAAAAGTATATCGTAAGCCTGCATCCGAAGGGCATTTCTTACTCGCAAACTTTTCACAAAAGTTTGATGGCTTCGCCGATGCTCCGCATTCAAAAACTGTGAGCCCTTCGGCTGCGCCTTCGGGCAGAGGGATCAGAAAACCCCCACAAGGGGGATTTTTAACAAAAAGCATATCATCACCCCTCACCCGAAGGGCAGTTTTTTACTCGCAAACTTTTCACAAAAGTTTGATCAAAAACTGTGAGCCCTTCGGCTGCGCCTTCGGGCAGAGGGATCAGAAAACCCCCACAAGGGGGATTTTTAACAAAAAGCATATCATCACCCCTCACCCGAAGGGCAGTTTTTTACTCGCAAACTTTTCACAAAAGTTTGATCAAAAACTGTGAGCCCTTCGGCTGC
>JAGGRW010000036.1 GCA_021159385.1 Methanosarcinales archaeon | reverse complement strand
TGTTCCGCCTGCAGAACGGACAGGTGCATGTTATGATGTCGGCATTCACGAGTTCGGCATCCTGAACTCTCTTCTGAGCCATCTTGAGCGCAAGATCGGAGACGCCTGCCTTGATTCCACCGCCCGCGCCGCAGCACCGCTGCAGTTCCCGGCTTCTCTCCATCTCGACGAATTCCGCGCCAGGAACCATATCGTAGATTCTTCTTGGCGCATCATAGACTCCGCAATGCCTTCCTGTGTGGCAGGAATCGTGGAATGTCACTCGCTTCTTCAGCGGGTTTTTCCAGTCGAAGTCGCTCTCACTGAGTGTACCGTCATCCAGCAATCTGTCCATGTACTCACTGATTGCAAGGATCTCGAACGGGAGATCTCCGCCCTCATAGAACTTGGGCCAATCGATCCTGCTGGTCCGGTGGCAGCCCGCGCATGCGTAGATCACGGTCTTGACACCCTTGTCGATCATCGCATTCACGTTGTGGTTCACAAACTCCTCTGCAAGCTCAAGCTGCCCGGTCCTTATGAGAACCGAGACACAGCACCATTCCTCGGGTCCGAGCATCGTGAACGGGATGTCCAGTGCCTGTAGAACTCTTGTCGTTGCAACACCGACCCGCTGCATCCGATATGCTGCTGTACATCCTGTGAAGTATGCGACATCTGCCTTGTCCTTGATCTCGATATCCTCGGGAACCCAGCAGAGACGATCCTCCTGGTCAGCAGCAAAGACGTTGTGGGACGCAAGAAGATCCACAAAACCGGTCTGCTTACCATACGGTCCGCGCTTGTTGATCACAGCGTTTCTGCGGAACGACTCCCAGATCTCCACGGTATTGATGGATGCCTCGCAGACCGTGCCACAGATACCACACGTCGTGCAGTGATAGATCTCGTCCTTCAGCTTGAGGACATCTTCCTCGGGAATCTGCCTCGGACCAAAGAGCTTTGCGCGCAAGCCATAGCCCTTGTTGATCATCTCTCTCATACCGGTGAGCTTGTTCTTCGGTGCAAAGTCCATCTTCTGGACATCGTTCATGCCCTCCCTGCCTTCCGGAGTGAAAGTCTCCTCCTGAATCTCCTCATACACAGGACACCAGTTCAGACACTCGCCGCATCTGGTACATGCGTCAATCTCGAGTAGCTGCGACGTCGTGAATCGCTCAGTTGTCAGGGATGGTTCTCTTCGTGCCATTATTCACCACCACCGTGCGTGAGGATCGAGAGCGGTGTCGCGATGATGTGGATGTACTTGGTGAACGGTATCATCGCAACGCAGAAGAGAAGAGAGATCACCACGTGGAAGAGCGCTGCTTGTGGCGCTGCTGTGTTCTGGATTCCCATGAATCCGCTTGGGCTTCTGATCCATTCCGAGATGAACCCTGTAATCACGATTACGAAGAGTCCACCTGTCAGGAACACATCATAGAACGTGGTGCCCTCTCGAACCTCTTTGATGAAGAGCCTTCTGGCAATTGCGATCAGTACGCCTATAAGCAGCACATAACCGAATACCTCGTTCAGCGTAACAATCACCGGGAAGCTCTCGACGATGGGGCGTCCATGGGTGATGGTTTCACCAAACATGCCACCATACTTGTGGAGGAGTTCCACCACAAACATCAACATCGAGAAGACGAAGAGCATGATCCAGCCCCAGAAGATCGTTATATGCATGACCCATCTGGTGACACTGCGCTTCAGGATGCGCCGCTGGATCAGGATATCCATCACAAGAGTCGTGAGCACACTCTGCTCATGTTTCTTGTCGAAGATCTGAGAGAGGAGCAGTTTCAGAAATCCTCCAATGCTGCCGCCCTGACCTTCCTTTCCGTATCCTGCGGATCCGTAGCCCCATTTCTTCATCTGAAACAGTAGCCCTCCAAGAAATAGTATGACTGTTGCAAATCCTGCAATCATCATAATCACAAAAGAGAGTCCGCTGTAATATTCCATATCCATATTTAGCCTCCTTTATTCGTATCGATTAAAGGTTATCACCTTTGTGATCTTTTCATTGGAGTTATCATATTTAAATGTTGTCGCAACATAGGGCGAGCAGTAGGCATCTGCGTGAATATCCAGATACTCCCGGCAGAACACTCGTTCGCCGTGCCCGGATTTTAGCAACCCTCACCTCGAAAGGATGTGCACAACCGCTGTTCCGCCCGACCCGCCGACGTTATGAGCCATCCCGATCTCGCCTGCAACCTGCCGTTTTCCTGCCTCGCCTCTGAGTTGTTGCACGATCTCGACCGCTTGCTTGATGCCTGTTGCCCCAACCGGATGCCCGCACCCTTTGAGACCTCCGGACGGGTTCACAGGAAGATCGCCGTCGATTGCGGTAATCCCTTCCTCAGTCACCTTTCCGCCAGTTCCCTTCGGGAAGAATCCGAGATCCTCGATTGCACAGATCTCACCTATCGTGAAGCAGTCGTGCACCTCCACAAAGTCGATGTCGTCAGGAGTCGTCTTCGCCATCTTGTGCGCAACGGATGCAGCAGCCGTCGTTGCCGCAAGCGTGGTGATGTCGGCACGGTCGTGGAGGGCTATGGTATCAGATGCCTGCGCGCTCGCAATGATTGCGATCGGCGTGTCCGTGTACTTCCGTGCGAGATCGGCTGGTGCGAGCACTACAGCAGCGGAACCGTCCGTAATAGGTGAGCAGTCGAGCATGCGCAGCGGATCCGCGATCATCGCGGATCGCAACACCGCGTCGACCGTTATCTCGCTATGGAACTGCGCTTTCGGGTTCATCGTTGCGTTGTGGTGGTTCTTGACCGCAACTGATGCGAGCTGTTCCCGTGTGGTCCCATACTCGTGTATATGGCGCTTTGCGATCATCGCATACAGCCCTGGAAACGTTGCGCCTGTTGCCCCTTCCCATTCCCGGTCGGCTGCTGCTGTCAGCATGTCTGTCGCATCCTGCGTGCTGACATCAGTCATCTTCTCAACGCCTGAGACGACCACGATATCCGCATGTCCGGATGCGATTGCAAGGACACCCATCCTGATTGCGAGCCCGCCGGATGCACATGCGGCTTCCACACGCGTGGACGGAACGTGCAGGCTCGCAAGACCGGCGTAATCCGCGATCAATGACGCTATGTGCTCCTGTTCAATAAATCTGCCCGCGCTCATGTTCCCAACAAAGAGTTCGTCGATCTCTTCACCCTGCACACCCGCATCCTCGATCGCGGCGACGCCTGCTTCCACGAATATGTCGCGAAACGATCGATCCCAGAACTCTCCGAACGAGGTGCAGCCAATTCCTATGATTGCCACTTCTCTTGCCATATTGATCATATCCCATTCGATCTTCACTGTAATGAGGGTTTCCGTCTTTTTCGGATATTCGAACCCTTATGATCGCGATTTCGCGAAATATCTAATTATGGAACCGGCTCTAAAATGCGAATTATGGCACTGGATGCCCGGTGTTGGGGCGACTGTGCAGGGATGTGGGGTGGCGAGGGCATCAGATCGAAGCCACACATTCGCTGTTTGAAGTTATACGGTCGTTTTTACCAAAAACTAAACACATCTGACCATTAGATATGTATTTTGATTGTTTTAAGCAGTTAGTATCCTTTTTTCCGACACCAAGCTTTGTAGCCAATTTTCTTAAGTCAATTCTTTTGAGAACATCTATTGTAACAGGGCGTTTAGCATCGAAAAAAACTAATGAATGAATGAAGTCGATTGATATCTGCGAGTTTAGTAATTGACTGATAAACACTGCTTCTTTTTCATTTTTACACGAAATAAAATAACAGGTGTCATCTAACATGATGGGTTTACTTTCATACGGCCCTATTGCATTAAAACGAATATTTTTATAAAGGCCGGAGATAGCTACTTTCCAATGTGAAAATGCGTAATCGCCTATACCAAAAATGCAAAACTGCGGTCTATTTTTATAGATTGAACTCTTCCTATTTAGAAGAATATTAGAATATCTGTTTAAATACTCCCAAGTTTTGGGAGCTTTTTTATTAATTGTATTAGTAGGTTCTTTCATATTCTTTTGTGTAACAATGACGTATTTTCTTGGTTTGAGTCTATTATTACCCAAATCAGACGATTTTAACAATGGATACACATAAGTATCTTCTAAATCGATTATTTCACCAAAACCGTTTCTGTAGGTATCATCCACCCTTTCTAGCTCCATCACCTTTGCAGCATCGTGTTTAATTCCTGAACGCCATGTATAATATTGAAGTCCATCTATAGCCGATGCTCTCTTGTAGGAATCTATATCCGCAACCAATTCATTGTTTATGATACCCATGGTTGCAATCCTATTTTGAAGATTTAAATCACTATAAATATCTGCCTTTTTTTCGAAATGGTTAGGTTTAAAAGACATATAAAGTAAACAAGCGCCCGCCGAAATGTTAAAATATTTCTTACTGTCAAAAAGGAATAACTTGGAATCATCAACTTCAATATTATTGCGCCAATTATGTACTAATACTTTTCTTGCCGTTGATGTTTTACATAACATAGCTATGTACGAGTCTGATTTATTTAATGCTTCAGACAGCTTAATTAAGATCCACTCGGAGATATCGAAATTGGACTTCCCGGTTTTTGCAGAAAGTCCACTCAGTCCCTGGAAATTGGATTTTTCGGGGAGATTTTTACTGCCTATTGCACTAAGAACCGCATTTGTAACCCACGGTGGATTACCGATGCATAAAATAGGTTTTTTTAAATTTTGCACGAATCCATTCCAATTAAAAGAAAAAAAATCCTGTTCCACAATCTCAATGTTTTTGCGATCCTTAAACTTCGATGATAGCTCTTGAATGTATTCTTTATTTATATCAAAGCCATAAAAATATTTCGCATCGTTAAATGATTCCATACCACTTATCAAAAAACTTCCTGATCCGCAGGTCGGCTCAACTATTATGTGTGGATTGATGGATAATTCTGTTAGCAGCGATGTTACCAAATTACTTAATTGTATCGGTGTTTGGAAATCACCAAATTCAATCCTTGTTCTACTCATTTTATTCTATGAACTCCTTCAACATAACCCGCTTCTTCAATGACCCTGTTGTACTGAAGCCTCCATTGGAGGGCATTAGAGATAGTAAGGTAACCAATTTTGGGTTTATTCCTGAATATTTCTTCCGCTAACTTTCGTGCTTGTATTTCATCTACTGGTAACATTCTTTCCTCAAAGAAAGCCATTAAATCATCTGTATTGCCATCGTTTTCTAATATTTTTATTATTCCTGTAGTAGTCTGAAAATCGGCTGTATGATCTGCATCTACAAAAATCGTATGTAATATATTCAAATTACTCGTCTTATTTTCAATATCATCGGCTTTGTTATATATGAATATCAATAGTGACTACCCTAACCCGCAAATCTTTTGTTTAGCTGATTTGTAGGGGCATGATGATTGCGGTTGCTTTATGCTAGTTACTTTTATATCGATACCTAAATCCGGAAAATCTATTCCTTTAGCAGATGATCCGATTTCTACGTTGTATTTTGATAGAAGACCACTTTGGAATTTGTGCTCGAGATATGTACCGACGGCTTTTCCGTCAGTAACCCCAAACAGAGAAGGTTCATCGTGTTCACTTTCCATTTCTGAAAAACGTTTTGCCTCGGTTTTCAGCTTTTCAATGTCGAGATCAGGTTTCATTGATCACATACCTCTCTCCATATTCTTCTCCTGTATTGCGTCATCCACCCCACTCCACAAAAACATTCCGATCCGCGCGATCAATCGAACTCCGCACACATCACGATAGTTTCCGGAAATATGTGTTTGCCCCGCACCGGAACCGTCCATCACCAACAATCTCCCCCCTCTGCCGTTGTCCCGATTTCCCGATTTCCCCTTCTGCCTGCGGTTACAGATACCTTTAAACGATCACTCAGCATCATAGGGCATACAGGCAGACTCCCGGAGATTACACGATGGGCACAATGGACACGATGGGCACAAACACGATGACGCCCCGCACAACCGTCCTCAAGATCGGGGGAAGCGTCCTCACCGAGAAGACCGACACGCCGACGCCGAAACCGGAAGCGATCAACAGGTGCGCAGGTGAGATCGCGTCATCCGTCACACCCGCAGCCGCGGACAACCGGCTGATCCTTGTTCACGGCGCAGGCTCGTTCGGGCACCCGCAGGCGGAGAAGCGCAGTTTACGGAACGGATTTACCAGTTCCGAGATAATTGAGATCCACCGGGTTGTGGCGTCATTGAACGAACTCGTGATCGGAGCGCTGATCAAAAACGGTCTTTTCGCCGTGCCGGTTCACCCGCTCGGTTGCGTGGTGGCAGAAGACGGGCGCATCGCAAGAATTGCGACCGCTCCGATTGCGATGATGCTTGACCGGGGCATCGTGCCGGTCCTGCATGGCGATGTTGTGATGGACAGTCGGGTGGGCGCGTCGATTGTCTCTGGCGACCAACTCGTCACATGCCTTGCGACACGATTTGGCGCTGCGCGCATCGGATTCGGCACAGCCGTCGATGGCGTGATCGTTGACGGCAGCGTGGTTCCGCAGATTACACCGGAGACGTTTGAGGCGGTGCAATCCCAGATACGCGGATCAGATGGCACCGATGTGACCGGCGGGATGCGCGGCAAGGTTCTCGAACTGCTCGAGATCGGGATCGCCTCGCACATATTCAACGCCTCAAAACCGGGCATGATCGCACGATTCCTGTCAGGCGAGGAACTGGGAACAAGGATTTGCGGAAACGCGGACGTGTGATAAATCCAAGTGCTCGCATGCGCCAGCGTAACCCTTATACTGCCTTCGACACAATCGGAGATGTGATGAGATCATCCCTTCGCATAACACTGTCGCCGGCGCCGCTGCTATCGATACTGCTACTGCTGGTGTTGGCATGCCCGGCAGCATCCGGGATAGAGGATGCCTCGATCTACGAGGACTATGTGACGCTGGGCGGGGATCTCCAGCCGGTCGAGGTGCGTCAGGGCGGGAGCGTGACGTTCTTGCTGTCGGCAACAAATGCCGGGAACATGTACTACGATTCCGGTCTCAAGTTTCGTGGCAGCGGCATGTCAGGTATGCCGGAGGGGATCACGGCAGACCCTGTGGAACCGCAGACGATCGGAATCGGAGAGACTGTCTGGCATCAGGTAACGATTCGCGCAAGCGTTGCCGCGCCTCTCGGGATGTATGTCGTTGAGATTGCGGATAACAGTGATAAGGATCCGAATACGTGGCGCACGGTGTCGCTATCGGTCCTGCCGCCGCCGCCCCCACCGACACCGGCGCCAACCGAGAAGGTTGAGCCGATTGCGAGGGGCATTCCGACCCGACCCGGCAAGGAAGCGAAGACAGATGGATTTGCGGTCAGCCCACGTGTTCTATTCGTGATTGCGATCGTACTAAGCGCGGTGATCGTGATCGGTGCGGCTATCTTCATCAACTACAAGAAGAATTAGGCTTGGGCGGTGCAATCGGATCGTGTCTGCGCCAGCAGCGGCACAGCCTGACATAACACGCTCAAAATGCCTTGAATGTATCAACTCACTCGATGAAAGAGGCGCCATTATCCATCTGAAGATAATTCGGAATCGCATTTTCAGTCCAGTATCCGAGCAGAAACTCGATCACGTTATCCATAGTCTGCCCCGCGTACTGCCGGATGTGTGCCTTGCTGCTAACGACATCAATCAAATTCAGGGATGAGATCCGCCCGTAGCCTTTGATGTGTAGCGGTCCACGCATTGTCCATCTGATGGACATCGTTAGCTTTAGTAGGATTCAGCAAGGTGTACCGTTTCTTGGACTTGCATCTGATGTATCGTTTCTTATTTTGGACTACCAGACCGTTTCTTTTGACAATGCGTTTGATGTTGTATAGTCCCGAAACCTTTGACTTTATATACCCATCATCTCCACATGGGGCGACGAAATAAAGTCATAAAGTTGACAGACAAGAAAATAAGGTACATAATTCGGGCAAAGACCAGAAATGACAGCACTAAAAGCATTGCGCAGGATATGAAATTAAGTGAATCCACTGTTAAGAGAGTTTGGATGCACTGGACAAAACACCATGAGCCGGTACCGATTAAAAAATTTGGCCGGAAGAAGAAAGAGATAGACGAAGACTCAAAGGAGCTAATACTTGAGGTGCACGAAGAGCAAAAATTGGGTGCGAGAAGGCTAGAGAAGATAATCGAGTTCAAGTACGGGACGCACATCCCGCACAACCGCATCCATCAAGTTCTTTTGAAAAGTGGGCTTGCACAGGAGAATAAGAATAAAAAGAAACGTCGGAAAGACTGGATCCGGTACGAACGGAAGCATAGCCTGACCGCCATCCATTTAGACTGGCATACAAGTAAGATCGACAAAAAAGAAGTGTCGGCGGCTCTGGATGACAGCTCAAGATACGTCCTGGCAGGAGATGAATTTGATGCGGCTACTGGTGAAAACAGCATCGGCATTGTGGAGGCTGTGCTGGACGAGTATGGGTGGATCCGAAAGATAGAACAGGTGATAACCGATAGGGGGAGCCAATATTATGCGAATAAGAAAGACAAACATGGCAGGAGTGAAAGCGAGTTCGATGCATTCCCGAAAGGGCACGGCATAAAGCAAAATCATTGCAAGGGTTAAACATCCCCGAGACCAATGGAAAGATCGAAAAATGGCACGACCTGCACGAGAAACAGCGAATGAAATTCAAGAGTTTTGCAGATTTTGTAAAATGGTACAATACAGTACGGTATCATGAAAGCCTGGATACAAAGCATTATCTTCAGACGCCGGAGGATGCATTTTGGTCAAGACTTCCGGATGGATATAAGCTGAACGTCTTTCTCAAGCGGATGGAGGCCGGATTGTGAGAAAATTTGGAAAGTTGGGGGGTGTATATAAAGTCAAAACATTTGGGACTACACACAATATTGAAGTGACCACAAGACTTAAGAATATGAACATTGTTGATGTATGAACGTCTATATTGAAACTTACGCGAACGGTAAGGGAATAAGATGAAAAACAGATTGTTACTTCTCTCGGTAGCGGTTGTGGCGGCTGGTTTATTCGTGTTGCCAGCAACGGTCTCGATGTTTGCAGGGCAGCATTCGTGGTATGATCCGAAGGATCAGGGAATTCCCTGTGAGAAGTGTCACTGGCTTGAGTATGAGGAGATGCATGGCATGACCGATGAGGGCGGGCATACGCCGCACATGTATAAGAATGGAACCAATCACTATTTTGAATGTGAGGAATGTCACAACGTGACCATGGATATCGATTATTATCAGCATACAGGTGATGTGGGCGAGCATACGCATGCACATGCTGCCACCACACTATCCTGTCTCGACTGCCATGGCGGGACATTGTATGGAAATCTCTCCATGGCAAACTATCATTTTTATGATATTCCGATGCATCAGTTACAGAAGAAATATGGGTATATGGATTGTAAGAAGTGCCATAGAGTGATGCCTGGTCGTACATTCATCGAAAACGTAGATACCGAACTCTCCAACCCGCGTGCGGCACACAGATCATTCTTCCTTGCCATGAAGAACAACTCGAAGGATGAGAGTCAGTTATCCGGCGCAAACGAAGCCTGTCTCGGCTGCCACTCACGTACCGGCGTGAACATCACATGGA